>JAJUGF010000005.1 GCA_029268495.1 Gracilibacillus sp. | reverse complement strand
GTATACTTTATAAAGCCAATTCAATTAGAAACAAAAGTCGTCTTCCATCCAAAGATTATTGATATCGGTAGAAAATCAGCAAAAATTGACGTAGAAGTATACCACGAACGAAAAATGGTAGGAAAAGCCATGCTAATGGCACAATTAATTGATAGGTAGTACCAAAAGCGGAAGCGTCCTGTTAATCGACATAGCAACTGGAGCGAAGCAACTGAGATAAAGGAATCACGATGAGCTTGCGAATCGATGATGACTTATCGTAGGGCGCTTTGTGAAGTTGCCTAGTCGATGGACGCTGGAGTTAGACGGACCAAAAACGGAAGCACCCGTTTAGAAACGTAGAGACTGGAGTGAAGCAACCAAAATCAACACAAATATTATTCTTCTAAACTTAACAAAAAATAAACTGCACTGGATTATACAGTAGCAGTTTTTCTTTTCTTTTGTTCATTTGTGTAATGTTTATATCGTTTCCATCCGGCAATGAGTTGAATAAAACCAATCAAAAGAAAGGCGATGGTGACGAACAACGCTATTTGCGTTTGATAATATACATATTGATTCACACCAAATGCAATCATAAATATACCAAGAGACATTCGTGCTTTTGCATTTGTAATTTCTTGTATTAAAGGATCATTGCTTCGAATAATCATTACTTTAAAATACACATACATGATGATGGATGCAATAATGATAATTGGAAAGATTGGCATGATGAAACCTCCTAAACATGCTATAATAAGATGAAACAACTGTTATCCATTTTACATTGATGTGTACATTAATGCTAGTGATTTACGACATAATTATTTAAATTTGATTTTGGGGGCTATGTAATGAGTACAAGTGAAATTGTAAAGAGAATTAACAAATATGGCACGATAATTATCCACAGACATGTGAGACCAGATCCAGATGCATATGGATCACAAAATGGATTAGCTGAAATAATAAAAGCCTCTTATCCAGATAAGTTTGTCTATGTGGTAGGTGAAGAAGAAGAATGGTTGAAATATTTTGCGGAAATGGACCAAATTGATGATGAAGTGTATCGTGATGCTTTAGTCATCGTTTGTGATACAGCAAATCAAGAACGAGTATCTGACCAAAGATATAATTTAGGAAAAGAAATAATAAAAATTGATCATCATCCAAATCACGATAAATACGGGGATGTATTATGGGTAGATACGGATGCAAGTTCAACAAGTGAGATGATCTATCGTTTATTTGAAAAAGAACAATCAAACGGACTTGTGATGAATGATAAAGCAGCATCTCTTCTATATGCTGGTATTGTAGGGGACACGGGGAGATTCCTATTTCCAAGTACTTCTAATGAAACATTTGAGATTGCTTCTAAATTAGTTACATATCAATTCGACCGAACAGAGATATATCGTCAAATGTATAGTACAAGTTTAAAAATGGCTAGATTAAAAGGATATGTACTTCAACATGTCGAAGTATCAAAAACTGGAGTAAGTTATGTAAAATTAACTAAAGAAATACTAAAACAATTTGATGTGACACCAAACGAGACAAGTGCAATCGTTGGAATACTAGGTGAAATTGAAGGAATAAAAGCATGGGCTATTTTTGTGGAGGAAGAAGATGTAATTAGAGTACGTCTGCGTTCAAATGGACCGATTATTAATCAAGTCGCACAGAAATATGAAGGAGGGGGCCACCCACTCGCTTCAGGTGCTAAAATTCATCAGTGGGATGAAGTGGAATCTCTTTTAGCTGATTTACAAGAGGTTTGTGAATCTTTTTCTTAATAACTGTTAGGAATGAAACGAACATTTCTTAATCGAATAGGAAATGTTCGTTTTTCTAAATCCTACTGTTCACGTAGCTTTTTCTAGTTCAATGGCAAGTAGTAACTTCTCTGAAATAAGGACTCGTGTGACGTTTGCTTGAAATTTATATGGTTCAACAGCAATTGTTTTATTTTCGATTGCTCTTATTAATAAATCTAGATTCGATTCGACTTCATCCATATGTTTTCCCAATAATTGATTTGCTTCTTGTCTGATCGAATCATCCAATTGATGGATAAGTATTCTGTCTGTATCAATTTTTAATATCTTTAAATTAGTAAATGTAATCTCGATTTCTTTGATTTCCATCGCATCATTTGCCTTTTCATCTAACACACGATGGTTTTCTAATAATGTTTCATAGTTTTGATTTAATTCTTGTAATTGTTTTCGTAAATCGAGATTCTCTTCAATCCAATCCTCTTGCATTTGCCCAAACATGAAAAGAAATAGGAGATAACCGATGAAGCTACCTAATGCGACACCTGTCAAAAAACGTTGCCAACTAGGTTTTTTGTATAGTGGAGGAATGTGCATTATTCAATTTCCTCCTGTATTAACCATTCAATTATGAGTAATGCGGTTTGAGCACCACCCATTGCTGTAATAATTAATATAATTTGTTTCACCATGTCCATCGTCGAACCTAAAAAAATACCTCTTTCTAAATTAGAAATAGCGTCAAATGTCCCACCTATTGCTGCAACAATCGCCCATATATGCAAACTTTTAGCAATCCTATTCATATAAGTAAATGGAGGTTCGCCAGTTACAAATGCGCCAATACTTCCAATCATAGAACCACCAATCATGACACCAAGCGCAATGAAAAAACATTGAATCATTGTTGCGATAAATCGTTCTTCCACTATATTTCACCTCATTATATAACGATGTGCATTTCTTTTGTTATCGTTATAATATATGAGATTCATACAAGCTTATGTTTCCCAATTTCATAATAACGAAAATTTCGATATAATAATAAAGAACAATCGGACGGAAGGTGAAAGCAATGACGCTCGCACAACTTCATATTAAAAGTGGTTATAGTTTTAAAAAAAGTATGATTCAACTGGAACAATTAGTACATCGCGGGAAAGAATTAGGATACACGCATTTGGCTTTGACCGATGAGAATGTGATGCATGGTGTAATCCCTTTTTATCAATTGTGCAAGCAATATGGTATTACGCCGATAATTGGCATGGAAATAGAGTTGGATGAGGAGAATATGCAAGCAATCCCTCTCATCCTTCTGGCTAAAACAACAGAAGGATACAAGAAGCTCATGCAAATCAGTTCCAATTTAAATCGAAGTATAAAAGTAACAATGCAAGAAGTAATTGATAAAGAAAATATCATTACGATTATTCCAACTGATTTCTTGATGACTAATGGTGATTTTTCTTTTGAAAGATTTCAACAAGTAATCGATGTTTTTTCGGAAGAACAAGTATATTACGGTATTTCCATTGTGAGTCGTGCGTATTGGAATGAGATGAAACAGGTGCTCGATGATACGAATAATATTGGACTAGCATTATCTAATGTGCGTTTTTTACTACAACAAGATAAATTAGCATATAGTTATTTACGAGCGATGATGGAAGAAGTGAAGTGGGACCAAGAGGCATTACTACATATGAATGAAATGCATCTTGAGTCATTAGAAGAGCAAAACATCAACTTTAGTGAATGGAAAGAATTGGTTAAAAATCAACAACAATTGGTGGAATCTTGCAATGTACAGATAGATTTTCATAAAAGATTTTTGCCAGCTTTTCCAGTTCCTACAGACGAAACAGCAGATGATTATTTAGAAAGAATTTGCTATCAACAACTAAAGCATAAATATCCAGATGTTACAGATGAGATTTACACACGATTAAATTATGAACTTGATGTCATTCAGTCAATGGGATTTAGTGATTATTTTTTAATCGTGAGTGATTTCATTCAGTATGCTAAAGCGCAGGATATCATGGTAGGACCTGGACGTGGCTCTGCTGCTGGTTCTCTTGTTGCATTTATACTTGGTATTACCAATGTTGATCCAATTAAATACGATTTATTGTTTGAACGTTTTTTAAATCCAGAACGTATCACAATGCCTGATATTGACATCGATTTTTCTGATGAAAAAAGAGATCAGGTAATACGATATGTACAAGACAAGTATGGAACAGAACATGTTGCTCAAATCATTACATTCGGAACATTTCAAGCGAGATCTGTTTTACGCGAATTAGCAAAAGTGATGGCTATAGAAGAAAGTGACTTGAATTATATTTTGAAATTACTACCAAAAGATTCGGCAGTAAAACTAGCAACAATGGTGAATCAATCGACAGAACTAATTGAATACGTAAAACAATCAGAGAAATTGATGCGATTTTTTAAGATTGCAAATAGATTAGAAGGATTACCGAGACATAGTTCCACGCATGCTGCAGGGGTAATTATTAGTAAAAATAGGTTAACTGAACATGTACCCATTATGCAGGCGGAAAATGGAATAGCATTAACACAATATGCAATGAAAGAGTTGGAACAAGTAGGTTTATTAAAAATGGACTTTCTTGGATTACGAAATCTAACGTTACTCGAGCGACTAGTGCAACAATTGCAGCGCCAGAAAATTACGATTGATTTAGACAATCTACCTTTAGATGATATAAAAACATTTGAGTTATTACAAAAAGGTTTAACGAATGGAATTTTCCAATTAGAATCTGAAGGTATGAAGCATGTGTTAAGAAATATGATTCCAACACAATTTGAAGATATTGTGGCTGTAAATGCATTATATCGACCTGGTCCAATGCAATTTATCGAAACATATAATCAAAGAAAGAATGGACGAGAAGATGTCACCTATTTACATCAAGAATTAGAAGAAATTTTGCAACCAACATATGGTGTATTAATCTATCAAGAACAAATCATGCAAATAGCTAATAAAATAGCGGGATTTTCTTATGGAGAAGCAGATATTCTAAGACGAGCAGTGAGTAAGAAAGAAAGAGATGCAATCATTGCACAAAAGAAGAAGTTCATTGATGGATGTAAGAGCAATGGCTATTCCAACAAAATGGCTGAAGAAATATTTGAATGGATTGTGCAATTCTCTAACTACGGGTTTAACAAAAGTCATGCAGTAGCATATAGTCTTATTGCATACCAATTGGCATATATTAAAGCAAATTATCCGAATGTTTTTTTTGCAGAGCTACTTAGTATGCAAATAGGGAATCCAGATAAGCTACAAGTATATTTAAAAGAAGCAAAGAATAATCAAATCCACGTATTACCACCAACCATCAATAAGAGTATCGGGAAGTTTCGGGTAGAGGGTAAAGCTATAAGAATTGGATTACGGGTGATAAAGGGTGTCGGTTATCCTATTATTCAAGATATTTTAAATGAAAGAAAGAATGGAAGCTTTAAAAATATATTCGATTTTTGTATGAGACTACCCCATATAAAAAGACAAGTACTAGAACAATTAATATTGGCTGGTGTTTTTGATGAAACATATGCCAATAGAAGGACAATACTCGCAACTTTAGGAGATGCAATGGAACAAGCAGAACTTTTTGGAGGTATGGATCCTGAATTTAATTTATTAGGAGATCAGTTAGAGTTAGATGTTACGTATCATGAGAAAGAACCTTTTCCAATTATAAAGCAACTATTAATGGAGCAAGATGTCATTGGTTTTTTTGTATCGGAGCACCCTTTAGCAACATTTCGCCAACTTTTGCAAAAAAGAAAATTTCTATCCATTTATACGATAAAACAATCTAATGTGAAAAAGGTAAAATTGGCAGGTGTCGTGCAATCAATAACCATGATTCGTACAAAAAAAGGTGAGTCGATGGCATTTATGACAATAGCAGACGAATCAGATAGTATAGACACAGTAATGTTTCCGAATATTTATCGGAATTGTAATGATTGGTTAGAAGAGAATATGTTTATTCAAGTAACAGGTAGAGTAGAAGAACGTCAAAACAAATTACAAATGATTATTGAATCTATTCAAATACTAGATTTAGATCAGTTAGAGAATAGTAATCGTAAAGTATATATCAATTGGAAAGATAATCATGATATGCGTAAGCTAGAAGAGATAGCGCGTAGATTTCCTGGAATGAACGAAATCTATATTTACAAAAAAACACAACAAAAACTTTTCAAACTTGGAGAAAAATATCAATTGGAATTAACAGAACAAGCGATAAATGAATTAAATCAATTATTTGGGGAGAATGATGTAGCAATAAGAGAAGGTGAATAATAGAGCTAGTTTTTCTCATACGATTAGAGCACTGCTTTACATCAACTTGTCATCTGCTATAATAGAATAGTTAATGTAAATGCATTGACGTACTTTTACATAATATAATAAGTACAAGTTCGTTGCTTATTTTAGGTGACAGACTAGCATGAAAACAAACAAGTTGATTAATGTAATTATAGAAGTAATGTATCAATAAAGGAGGAATAATCCTTGCAGTTGAAAGATTTATTTGCAAAAAAGAAAAAGTATGCATCGATTCCTAGTGAACAAGCAAAGAAAGATGTTCCTGAGGGTTTAATGCAGAAGTGTGATAGTTGTCAGAAGATTTATTATCAAAAAGAATGGAAAAAGAACTTATATGTTTGTCCTAATTGTGGACGTCACCATCAGATTACTTCACATGAAAGAATCCAACATTTATTTGATGAGAATACATTTGTAGAATGGGACAAAGAGTTGCTTTCAGGGAATCCACTTGATTTCCCACAATATGAGGAAAAAATAGAAAAAGACAGAGTGAAGACAGGATTAAATGAAGCTGTTGTCACTGGAGAAGGACTCATTAAAGGCAAGCCGTGCGCTGTTGCTGTAATGGATTCCAGATTTAGAATGGGTAGTATGGGTTCTGTAGTAGGCGAAAAAATTACCCGTGCCATTGAGAATGCAAGAGAGAAAAAAATACCTGTCATTGTTTTCGCGGCATCTGGTGGTGCACGTATGCAAGAAGGTATTTTAAGTCTTATGCAAATGGCGAAAACATCGATTGCCATTCAGCGTCTACATAAAGAAAATGGACTATTTATCTCTGTAATGACAAATCCAACAACAGGTGGTGTTTCTGCTAGTTTCGCTTCAATTGGTGATTACAACTTTGCTGAGCCTGGAGCATTAATTGGTTTTGCAGGTCGTAGAATTATTGAACAGACGATTCGTGAGAAATTACCGAGCGATTTCCAAACGGCAGAATTTCAATTGACACATGGACAAGTAGATAAAGTCATCCCTAGACAAGAAATGCGTGACACACTTGCTACTATATTAGAAATTCACCAGTTAGGAGGTGTGGCAGATGAAACAAGTTCTTGAGTTTGAAAAACCAGTAATAGAATTACGAGAGAAGATAGAAGAATTAAAACGAATGACAAAAGACAGCGAAATAGACTTATCTGAAGAAATTGAAAAAATGGAAACTAGATTAAAGAAATTAGAGAATAATATCTATGGACAATTAAAGCCATGGGATCGTGTCCAAATTGCTAGACATTCCGATAGACCTACGACACTTGATTATATACAGCACTTATTTACCAATTTTATTGAATTTCATGGGGACAGGTATTATGGTGACGATGAAGCAGTTGTAGCAGGAATTGCAAGATTCAATCATATACCTGTGACTGTTATCGGACAACAAAGAGGCAAAAATACAAAAGAAAATATCGAGCGTAACTTTGGGATGCCACATCCTGAAGGGTATCGAAAAGCATTACGACACATGAAACAAGCTGATAAATTCAATCGTCCAATAATCACATTTATCGATACCAAAGGGGCATATCCAGGTAAAGCAGCGGAAGAACGTGGACAGAGTGAAGCAATCGCTCGTAATTTAATGGAAATGGCTGGATTAAAAGTACCTATCATCTGTATCGTCATTGGAGAAGGTGGTAGTGGTGGAGCATTAGGTATTGGTGTAGGTGACCATATTCATATGCTAGAGAACTCTACGTATTCAGTTATTTCACCAGAAGGTGCTGCAGCATTATTATGGAAAGATGCAAAACAAGCGGAGCGTGCAGCAAAGTCATTAAAAATTACTGCTCCAGACCTAAAAGAATTAGGTGTCATTGACGAAGTGATTCCTGAGCCATTAGGCGGTGCCCATCGAGATATCGCTGAACAGGCAAAAGCTATAGGTTCAGTGATAGAAGATTCATTGGAAAAACTCATGAAGTTAACAGAAGATGATTTATTAGAAGAACGATGGGAAAAATATAAGAAAATTGGGGAAGTAAAAGAACGAATACAAGTATAATATCTATTTAATTGCTTATACTACCACATGTATTCGGATTACGATTAGTTTGTGTATATATTGCAATTATTAAATTAAAGACCGAATATTATCTAAGTATTATAGGATAATGTTCGGTTTTTATGTTGGCGCGTTGTATCATAAATGATGGGATTTTGCTTTTCTTCCTATCAACTTTTAGCTATAATTATATATTGTGACAAATTGTTCTTAAATTGTTTTAGAAATAATTTAATTTTATTAGGAAAAACGTGAGTTTACTGTTCATTTCATGTATAATTATTAATGGATAGAATCTTGTTTAGATAACAAGTAATTTAGGGAGAAATGAATAGGGACATTTTATTTTGAAAAAGAGGTGACTTTATGAAAAAAATTGGCGTATTAACTAGTGGTGGAGATGCTCCAGGCATGAATGCCGCTATACGTGCCGTTGTGCGTAAAGCTATTTACCATGATTTAGAAGTATATGGCGTATACAATGGCTATGAAGGTCTAATGGAAGGTAATATTAAAAAGATGGAATTGGGATCTGTAGGGGATATCATTCAACGTGGTGGTACTATTCTTTATTCTGCTCGCTCAGAAGAATTCAAAACAGATGCAGGCCAATTAAAAGCAATTGAGCAAATGGAAAAACACGGTATTGAAGGACTTATTGTAATAGGTGGCGACGGCTCTTTTAGAGGTGCTGAGAAATTAACTCTAAAAGGATTTCCATGCATTGGCGTACCAGGTACAATTGATAATGACATTGCTGGTACTGATTATACAATCGGTTTCGATACTGCACTTAATACAATTGTTGATGCAGTAGATAAAATTCGTGATACAGCAACTTCACACGAACGTACATATGTAATTGAGGTTATGGGACGTGATGCAGGTGACTTAGCATTGTGGGCAGGACTTGCGAATGGTGCAGAAACTGTTATCATCCCAGAAAAAAAAGAAAGCTTCGAAAGTGTTGTTGCAAAATTGAAACGTGGACAAGAACGTGGCAAAAAACACAGTATCATCATCCTTGCTGAAGGTGTTGGTAGCGGTGTAGACTACGGAAAACGTATTGAAGAAGAAACACAAATGGATACACGTGTCACTGTGCTTGGTCATATTCAGCGAGGTGGATCGCCATCTGGTTATGATCGTGTACTAGCAAGTCGACTTGGTGCAAAAGCAGTCGATTTATTGCTTAGTGGTGTAGGTGGAAAAATGGTTGGCGTTCAGAATAACCTCGTAGTAAGTCATGATATCTCAGAAGTTTTAACTAAAAAACATGAAATCAATATGAATATGTACGATCTATCTAATCAATTATCAATCTAGCTTAAGCTAGATTGATATACGTTACATAGATTGTTTAACTATGCCCAAGGAGGAGAACGTAATGAGAAGAACAAAAATAGTTTGTACAATTGGACCAGCATCTGAAGCTCCTGAGAAATTAGAACAATTAATGGAAGCTGGTATGAATGTTGCTCGTCTTAATTTTTCACACGGTGATTATGAGGAGCATGGTGCGCGAATCAAAAACATTCGACAAGCTGCAAAAAAATTAGGCAAAACTGTTGCTATTTTATTAGATACAAAAGGTCCTGAAATTAGAACGGGTGTATTAAAAGAAGGTAAAGCAGAAATCATTAAAGGAAACACAGTATATGTTTCTATGGATGAGTCACTTCAAGGTGATGCGGAAAGAATTTGTGTTACATATCCACAATTAATTAATGATGTACATCCAGGTTCTAAGTTATTACTTGATGATGGACTAATCGCACTTGAAGTTGTAGAAGTTCTAAAAGATCGTAATGAATTGAAAACAGTTGCATTAAACTCTGGATTATTAAAAAATAAAAAAGGTGTGAATGTACCGAATGTAAGTGTGAACTTACCTGGTATTACAGATAAAGACGCTGCTGACATTAAATTCGGTATTGAGCAAGACGTTGATTTTATTGCAGCATCGTTTGTTCGTCGTGCGTCAGATGTACTTGAAATTAGAGGGCTACTTGAAGAGAATAATGCGACACATATTCAAATTATTCCTAAAATTGAAAATCAAGAAGGTGTAGATAACTTAGATACTATCTTACAAGTAAGTGATGGATTGATGGTAGCGCGTGGGGATTTAGGTGTAGAAATTCCACCTGAAGATGTACCATTAGTACAAAAAGACATGATTCAAAAATGTAATAATGCTGGTAAACCAGTAATTACAGCTACACAAATGCTAGACTCCATGCAACGTAACCCACGTCCAACAAGAGCAGAAGCATCAGACGTAGCAAACGCTATTTTTGATGGTACAGATGCAATCATGTTATCTGGTGAAACAGCTGCAGGAGATTATCCAGTTGAAGCTGTAATGACAATGAGTAACATTGCGAAAAAAGCAGAAACAGCTATCAATCACAAAAATGTTCTTGATGCAAGATCGAAAGCATCTGATATGACGATAACAGATGCGATTAGTCAATCTGTTAATCACTCTGCAATGAATTTAAAAGCGGACGCAATATTGACACCGACAGTTAGCGGATTTACAGCGCGTATGATTTCTAAATATCGCCCTAAAGCGCCAATCGTTGCAATGACATTTGATGAGTCTGTATCAAGAAAATTGTCACTAGTGTGGGGTGTGGAAACAATTGTTGGAAACTTACTTCATACGACTGATGATGTATTAGAAGAAGCAATTGAACGCGGACTTGAGACAGGACACTTTAAACGTGGTGATCGTGTGATTATTACAGCTGGTGTACCTGTTGGTGAAAGTGGTACAACAAATCTAATGAAAATTCACATCATTGGCGATGTATTAGCGAAAGGTCAAGGTGTTGGTAAAGGTCATGCATATGGTCGCGCAGTTGTTGTGAAGGATGCTGAAGAAGCTCAATTAAAAGTAAAACAAGATGATATTATTATTACGTATGGTACAGATAAAGATATGATTCCTGCAATTGAGAAAGCGGCAGGTATTATTACAGAAGAAGGCGGATTAACTTCACATGCTGCAGTTGTTGGATTAAGTCTAGGTATCCCTGTTATTGTAGGTGTAGAAAATGGCCTAGAATTAATTAAAGATGGACAAGATATTACAATTGATGCAAATAAAGGTGATATTTACGCAGGACACGCTAGCGTACTTTAATCTTCATACATGTTATACTAAGGAAGAAGGACTAACTAGTTCTTCTTCCTTTTTTAAAAGGTTTAAGAAATTGCATGAAATAGCAAAAGGATGTGTAGTAATGTTTAAATGGTTGTTGTTAGCGATTATCTTGTTACCTGCAATAGAAATTGGTGTATTAATATGGATTGGTGGATATATTGGTCCACTATGGGTAATCATTCTTATTGGGTGTACTGGTATCTTTGGATTATTTTTAGCTAAGAAAGAAGGCATGGATACGATTGCAAGAGCAAAGCAAGCAATGCAAATGGGATATTCCCCACAAGAAGAAATCATTGATGCCATCTGTATTTTAATTGGTGGATTATTTTTATTAACACCAGGTTTTGTCACAGATACTATTGGCTTTATACTACTTTTACCTCCAACACGAAAGCCGCTAAAAGTTATCATAAGAGATATGTTAAATAAAATGATGCAGAATGGTAGATTCACTCTTTATCGACGTTAATAGTACCATTATGAATATACGACCATATCATATGAAATATTTGAATATCATAAAAACCTTTGGACAAAAATAGTGTGCAGGGACCTACCCAAATTCCATGAATACCAAATAATTGAAACCCTAAATAAATAGATAAAATGGTTAATAGTGGATGCACACCTAACGCATCTGCTATTAATTTTGGCTCCAATAATTGTCGCTGCACAATAATTAGAATATAAAGAAGTAGTAAGAATAAAGCGAGAAGGCTTTTATTTGTTACAAACAAATAAAAAATCCATGGAATAAAGATAATACCAGTTCCTAAAAAAGGCAGCAAATCGAAAATTGCGATAAGTGTAGAAATAGTGAGTGCATGTTTAATTTGTAAGCAAATAAGCCCAATAAAAATAGTGATGAATGAGATACTAATGAGAAAAAATTGAGCTTTCATATATCTTAATAGTGTTAATTTAATATGATTGTATAATTTACTTGATAATGAAAAATAGGTAGATGCAACATGATGGGACATGAACTCCTTTAGCTTAGGGATATCTTTTAAAATAAAAAAAGTACAAATAAGAGAAAAGAAAAAAATAATAAAGAAACCAGGTAATTGAGTCAAATATGTGCCGATTGTATTCAATAAAAATTCAAGTAAACTAGCAAATTGATCTGCCATACTGATACTAATCTCATCTAGCTGTTCTTTCATCAATAGCCGTTGTTCATTGCTTAGACTATCCATATAGTGCATAACTTTCTGTATAAGTGGCAAGAACCATTCATTGAATAAGGATGTCATTTCCTCAAGAAATTGTTGAAATGGTTCTGGTAGCCATTTAGCTAAATAAATGACACCATCAATCAATTCAACGACAATAATAACAGAGACAAGAACAAATGATAGTAAAAATATGAAAATTGCTAATATACATGCGAGAAAATGATTGATACTGAACTTTGTCTTTAAAAATTTGATAAATGGATAGATACATAAGGATAAGATAATTGCTAGAAATAATGGGAAGATGTATGTATATATGATAAAAATGAAGCAGAACAAAATGAACACGCTAGATAACGTGATAAACGCTCGTATAATCATACTATTATGACTTTTCAAGCAAGGATCCCCTTTCGCCGGTCAAGGATTTAGATAAGCAGATGAGCCGTGTAGGTTACATTTAATATATTAGTACAAGCTATGCGAAGAGAAAGATAATATGCGCAAAATTAATCGTTTTCATTTACTATCTTTTATTCTTTGTTTATAATAAGCATGGGGATGTTATAAAAGCACCATTTGCTTTTTAGGATAAGAATCACTGAATAAGGATAGGAAAAGGAGAGAGATGTTATGTCAATAGTTAAGGGACTTGAAGGGGTAGTCGCAGCAGAAACAAAAATTAGTTCAATAGTTGATGACCAACTAACTTATGTAGGATACTCTATCGATGATTTAGCGGAAAATGCTAAATTTGAAGAAGTTATTTTTTTGCTTTGGAATAAAAGACTACCAAATAAAGAAGAATTAGAACAATTAGAACAAGACCTTTATGAAAATATGGCGCTCCCACAAGGAGTAATTGATCACTTTAAATCCTATGAAATACATAAAGTACATCCAATGGGTGCACTTCGAACTGCTGTTTCGTTATTAGGTTTATATGATGAAGAAGCAGATGATATGAGTGAAGATGCAAACAAGCGAAAGGCCATCCGGCTGCAAGCTAGAGTAGCTTCAGTCGTTAGTGCGTTTTCTAGAATTAGAGATGGAAAAGAAGTGGTTCAACCAAAAGCAGGATTAAGCTATGCAGCTAATTTCTTATACATGCTAAAAGGAGAAGAACCAAATGATTTAGAAGTCGAAGCAATTAATAAAGCTCTTGTATTACATGCAGATCATGAATTAAATGCATCTACATTTACGTTAAGAGTATGTGTTGCTACACTTTCTGACATTTATTCAGGTATCACAGCTGCAATTAGTGCATTGAAAGGTCCATTACATGGTGGGGCAAATGAAGCGGTCATGAAGATGTTACTTGAAATTGATGAAGTAGAGAATGCTTTACCATATGTGAAAGAAAAAATGGCAAACAAAGAGAAAATAATGGGCATGGGACATCGCGTATACAAGACTGGTGACCCTCGTGCAAAACACTTAAAAAAAATGTCAAAAGAAATTACTGCATTAAAAGGTACTGAAAAGTGGTATGAGATGTCAGTGAAAATAGAAGAATTTATTAAAAAGGAAAAAGGTTTACCAGCAAATGTAGATTTCTATTCTGCCTCTGTATACCACAGTTTAGGAATTAAGCATGATTTATTCACACCTATTTTTGCTATGAGTCGTTTTTCAGGATGGATCGCACATATTCTAGAACAATATGATAATAACCGTTTAATTCGTCCACGAGCAGAATATGTAGGTCCAGAAAAACAAGTCTATACAGATATTAGTGAACGCTAATATACGATTTTAAGTATCTGCTATCAATACAAACGTTCGTTAAACCAGAAGGCTAGAACCAATAAGTCATAAAACGGACGTTAACTTTCTGATAAGTCTTACTATTTCGAAAAAATGTAGACGAGTTACTAATTTGATTCGTCTCATTTTTCAATACATGCTATAATGAATTTGAATTTATATCTAGGAGGAATTGAAACATGGGAGAAAAGATTACAGTAGAGAATGGTAAGGTAGTAACACCTAACAACCCGGTAATTCCATTTATTGAAGGTGATGGTACAGGTCCAGATATTTGGGCAGCTGCAAGCCGTGTGCTAGAAGCATCTGTTGACAAAGCATATAATGGCGAAAAAAGCATTGAGTGGAAAGAAGTATTAGCTGGTGAAAAAGCATTTAATCAAACAGGTGAATGGTTACCAGAAGAGACACTTGATGTAATTCGTGAGTATAAAATTGCAATTAAAGGACCTCTTACAACACCAATCGGTGGAGGAATTCGTTCATTAAACGTAGCTTTACGTCAAAAATTAGACTTATTTACATGTCTACGTCCTGTACGTTGGTTTGAAGGTGTACCTTCACCTGTTAAGCGCCCTGAAGATACAGATATGGTTATTTTCCGTGAAAACACAGAAGATATTTACGCGGGTATCGAATGGCAACAAGGTTCAGATGAAGTGAAAAAAGTAATCGACTTTTTACAAAATGAAATGGGTGTGACAAATATCCGTTTCCCTGAAACTTCTGGAATTGGTGTGAAACCAGTATCTGAAGAAGGAACAAGCCGTCTTGTTCGCGCAGCAATTGATTACGCCATTAAAGAAGGTCGTAAGAGTGTAACTTTAGTACATAAAGGTAACATCATGAAGTTTACTGAAGGTGCATTTAAAAATTGGGGTTACGAATTAGCAGAAAAAGAATACGGGGATAAAGTATTCACATGGGCTGAATATGACAAGATTGTGGAAGAAAAAGGCCGTGAAGCTGCTGATAATGCACAACAAGAAGCAGAAGCGGCAGGTAAAATTATCGTTAAAGATGCCATTGCAGATATTTTCTTACAACAAATTCTTACACGTCCAAAAGAATTCGATGTTGTTGCTACAATGAATTTAAATGGTGACTATATTTCTGATGCCCTAGCTGCACAAGTTGGCGGTATCGGTATTGCCCCAGGAGCTAACATTAACTATGAAACTGGACATGCTATTTTTGAAGCAACACATGGTACAGCTCCTAAATATGCAGGTTTAGATAAAGTAAATCCATCTTCTGTTATTTTATCAGGTGTGTTAATGCTTGAGCACTTAGGATGGAGAGAAGCAGCTGATTTAATTATTAAATCAATGGATCAAACTATCGGATCAAAAGTTGTCACATATGATTTTGCACGTCTAATGGACGGTGCAACGGAAGTAAAAGCTTCTGAATTTGCTGATGAATTAATCAAAAATATGGGATAATAAATATAAAAAAATCGAACATTATTTATAATGTTCGATTTTTTTGTGTAAACAGATTATTAAGAATTGTAAATAAAAATTAACAGTAAATTTGCTTTTTTATTGTCGACATCTATTCACATTCCCTTCTTGTCCATGTATGATAAAGGTAATATAGAAAGATAGATGAGGTGCTTGCATGGAAGAGAAAGTATTAATTGTCGATGATGAACAATCCATTGTTACATTATTGCAGTATAATATTGAGAAATCTGGTTTTAAGACAGATGTAGCATTTGATGGAATCGATGGTTTAGAGAAAGCTTCAACAGGTGAATATGATATTATTGTGCTTGATTTGATGCTTCCAGGAATGGAAGGTACAGATGTTTGTAAAATGTTAAGGCAAAGACAAATTGAGACACCAATTTTAATGTTGACAGCGAAAGATGACGAATTTGATAAAGTACTTGGTCTGGAATTAGGCGCAGATGATTACTTGACCAAACCATTTAGTCCAAAAGAAGTAGTAGCAAGAATTAAAGCAATTTTACGTAGAACGAGATATCGTGATACAACACAAGAAATGCCATTTATTAAAATTGCAAATTTAATCATTTACCCACAACAATATGAAGCAACCATTCAAGGAGAATCCTTGTCATTTACACGTAAGGAATTCGAGTTATTACATTACTTAGCAAAACACAAAGGCAAAGTGTTATCTCGAGATCAATTATTAAGTGCTGTATGGAACTATGATTTTGTTGGAGACACAAGAATAGTAGATGTGCACGTTAGCCATTTACGCGAAAAAATCGAGCCAGATACGAAGCATCCTATGTATATCAAAACAATTCGTGGTTTAGGATACAAAATGGAGGAACCTTCATAAATGATAGAAGAAAATAAAGGCAATTTATTTTTAAGGTATTTAATTATGATTACAGCTGTCTTTATTTTGATTGGAATTGTGGCAGTACCATTTTTAAAAGGTGATGACAGCCTATTTATTATTCTGGCTCTTTTTATCGGATATATCGTGATATTAGTATTGATGTATCATGTGTTTGAGAATTATGTAAAACCGATAAGAGCTTCTGTAAAAGTAACCAAGGAGTTAGTAAAAGGTAATTATAATGTTCGTACATATGTGAAACCAATTGGAGAAGCACAAGAATTGAGTGAGTTAATTAATAAGTTAGCTCGAAATTTTCAAGAAATGTATCTCCAAGAAAAAATGCAGGGCAGCCAATGGAAAACAGTCATTAATAATATGGAAAGTGGTTTAATGCTTATTGATGAGCGTGGATATGTGCATTTAGTAAATAGAAAATTCCTCAAGATGTTTGGTAAAAACTCGATGCAGTATATCGGCTATTTGTATTATGATGTGCTTGAAGAAAAAGCAATACATAAAGTAGTACAAGAAACTTTTTTATATGAAGAAAAAATAACAGAAGCAATCACAAGAACAATAGAGGCACAAAAACATCATATTGAAGTAGTAGGTGCCCCAGTTATTAATGATGTGAAGGAATTAAAAGGCGCAGTGTTAGTATTTCATGATATTACAGAATTAAAACGTGTAGAACAAATGCGCAAAGACTTTGTTGCAAATGTTTCTCATGAATTAAAGACGCCAATTACATCTATTAGAGGATTCTCTGAAACTTTACTAGATGGTGCAATGGAAGATGAAGAACTGTGTAAACAATTTCTACAAATTATTTTGAAAGAAAGTACAAGATTACAAGCATTAGTACAAGATTTATTAGAATTATCCAAATTAGAAAAAGAAGAAATGAAGTTGATGTTAAAAACCATTCATATTGATGAATGGATTACAAGTATCCAAACATTAATGGAGCAACAAGCAAAAGCCAAATCGATTTCTTTCCAATCAACTATTGATGGAGGCATTACGTTCATAGCGGATCCTGACCGTATGCAACAAGTTGTTTTAAATTTACTTTATAATGCAATTAACTATACAGGTGAAGGTGGGACTGTCACATTACGAATAGAAGCAAAAGAGAGTGATATCCATATTTCTATTACAGATACAGGAATAGGAATTCCGGAAGATTCTATTCAACGTATTTTTGAGAGATTTTATCGTGTAGATCGAGCAAGGAGCCGAAATACTGGTGGAACTGGTCTAGGTTTAGCTATTGTCAAACATATCGTAGAAGCACATAAAGGAAAAATACTTGTAGAAAGTATGGTGAATAAAGGATCTACCTTTACAGTCATACTTCCGAAAGAATGGTAAATGTATGTTTACTGTTCTTTTTTATGTTCAAATAGACAAATTGGTTGAATAATGAAACTTTTGCTACACGTGGCCCGTATATGTAATGAAATTATTTTTGGTACTAAAAAGGGGGAAAATATGATGACATTAAAGCAAATCTATAGTTGGATTGGATTAATTATTGGAGCTATCATCTTAGCTATAATTGCGCTTACGAGTTGGTATACAGTGGATGAATCGGATCAAGCTGTTGTCATTACATTCGGGAAAGCAGATGAAGGAATTACGGAGCCGGGGCTACATTTCAAATTACCTTGGCCAATACAAAGTGTAGAGAAATTATCAAAAGAAACATTTAGTTTGAATTTTGGTTATGATCCAGAACAAGCAGAGAATGCAGATGTCGTTAGAATGATTACAGGTGACGAAAATATTCTTCAAGCAGATTTAGTCGTTCAATGGAAGATTGTCGATCCTGCTAAGTACATATTCAATTCTAATGATCCACAACAGATTCTATATAATGCAACATCTGCTTCTTTAAGAAGTATTATCGGATCATCTACAGTAGATGAAGCATTAACAGATGGAAAAGCAGAAATTGAGAACCAAGTATTAGATTTATTAATTAGTGTAATGGATGATTATGAAGTTGGGATTGCTATTCAAGATGTGAAACTGCAAGAAGTGGATTTACCGAATGAAGAAGTACGTCAAGCATTTATGAAAGTAACAGATGCACGTGAGACAATGAACACGAAGAAAAATGAAGCGGATAAATACCGTAATGAAATATTTGAAGAAGCACAAGGGGAAAAAGATGCCATTATTTCACGTGCAGAAGGGGATAAAATTGAGCGAGTAGAGATTGCGCGAGGAAACGTTGCTGGATTTAATGCATTATACAATGCATACAAAAATGACCCTGAAATTACGAGAAGTCGTCTAGTTTTAGAAACACTTGATGAAGTCTTGCCAAATGCCAATATTTATATTATGAATGATGATGGAAATACATTGAAGTATTTACCATTAGGTCAAAATGGTCAAACAACAACAATTCCGCCAGTGGAAGATCCGAAACAAGATGAGGTAGAGGAGGAGTCTAATAATGACAACCAATAATACGGATAATGTATATGAAATGAAGAAAATGTCCCCAAAAGAAATAAGAAGATATATCAAAATTGGTTTATCTTTATTGCTAGTTGTAATTATTACGATTCTCTTTTTTAGTAGTATGTTTGTTGTGAAGGAAGGCGAATATAAAGTTGTTCGTCAATTTGGAGAAGTCGTTCGTATAGAAGAAACTCCTGGATTGAAGTTTAGGATTCCATTGGTACAATCAATTACAACATTACCAAATAAGAAATTAGTATATGATGTAAATGAGCGTGAAATTAATACATTAGATAAAAAACGAATGATTATAGATAATTACGCAATTTGGGAAATAACGAATCCTGAACAAATGATAGCAAATGCTCGTACAGAAATAAATGCAGAAACGAGAATGGGTGAGTTTATTTTTTCAGTAATTCGTTCAGAACTTGGCGCAATGAACTACGAAGAAATAATCAATGACGAAGGAAGTACACGTGGAGATCTCAATAAGCGAATTACAGATCGAGTCAATGAACTGTTAACGCGTGATGAGTATGGTATTCAAGTAGACGACGTTCGAATTAAACGTACAGATTTACCTGAAGAGAACGAACAATCGATTTATAATCGCATGATTTCTGAACGTGAATCTCAAGCACAACGATACTTATCTCAAGGGGAAGCAGAGAAAAAACGTATTATTGCACAAGCAGATAGAGATGTGAAGGAAATGTTATCAAAGGCGAATGCCGAAGCGGAGCAAATAAGAGCAGAAGGGGAAGCGGAAGCAGCTGAAATGTATAATGAATCATTTTCACGTGACCCTGAATTTTACCAGTTGTATCGAACACTCGAATCCTATAAAGAAACAATCGATGGTGAAACGACAATTATCATACCACAAGGATCACCATATGCAGATATTTTATTAGGGTATTTTGAGTAAGTATTAAAAAATATAATGAATGGATAAGTAATAATAAATTGGACATAAGAATCCTTTAACCAGAAAAAATCCAAATGATTCGAAAGGTATTGACCGAATCATTTGGATTTTGTGCGTATCAAAGAAGAATTAAGATCTGATTTAGAGATTTTATCTACTTATAACCATCATACATGATTAGATGATACAGAAGTGGTAAAATAATAGTAAGAAGAAAGAAAAGGAGACTCGGATATGTCAAATAAATTAATTCTGATTGATGGGAATAGTATTGCATACAGAGCATTTTTTGCACTACCGTTATTAAATAATGATAAAGGTGTATACACAAACGCAGTATATGGTTTTACAACAATGTTATTGAAAATAATCGAAGAAGAGAAACCAACACATGTACTTGTTGCGTTTGATGCAGGTAAGACAACATTTCGTCATAACACATATACAGAATACAAAGGTGGAAGACAAAAAACACCATCTGAATTGAGTGAACAATTCCCATTATTACGTGAGTTGTTGGATGCATTCCAAATTAAGCATTATCAACTCGAGAATTATGAAGCAGATGATATTATAGGAACAATGGCACGAATTGCTTCAGATGATGGGGTACAAGTGAAAGTGATTTCAGGAGATAAGGATTTATTACAACTTGCTGGAGATAACATTGAAGTGAACTTAACGAAAAAAGGAATAAGCGAAATGGCTGTCTATTCCAAAGAAGTAATTGAACAAGAGATGGAAATCACCCCATTACAAATCATTGATTTAAAAGCATTAATGGGTGATCAGTCTGATAACATTCCAGGTGTACGAGGTGTAGGTGAAAAAACAGCATTAAAACTTCTAAAACAATATGCTTCTGTTGAGAATATTTATGAACATTTAGATGAGATTACAGCAAAGAAATTAAATGAGAATCTAACCACATACAAAGAAGATGCATTTATGAGTAAAGAACTTGCAACAATTAACCAAGAATCACCAATTGAAATAAATGTAGAAGATCTTAAATATGACGGGTATGATACAAACAAATTAAGCACAGTATTTAAAGAATTGGGATTTCAATCATTATTAAATAAATTGGATGGGGAAGTAGATGTTGAGGAAGAAGTCGCTCTGAAAGAAATTAATTATGAGGTGATTTCGGAACTAGATGAAAGTATTTTTACTGGTGAAAATGCGTTCCATATTGAAATATTAGACGAGAATTATCATACAGAAGAAATGATTGGAGCATCTATTGTAAATAAAAATGGGAATTACTATATACCAATAGATGTGCTGGAAGACTCCGCAATATTTAAGAAGTGGGCCGAAGACGACACAAAAGAGAAATATGTTTTTGATGCAAAGAAAATGACAGTATTACTTCGACGTTTAGGTATTGATTTAAAAGGTGTAACGTTCGATTTACTTTTAGCGTCCTATTTAGTGAATCCATCAGAGAATAATCATGATATTCCATCAATAAGTCATCGATTTGGTGAAAAAGAAGTAAAGACAGATGAAGAAGTGTATGGTAAAGGGGCAAAAAAAGCGGTACCTAGTGAGAATGTATTGTATGAAGAACATATTATTCGTAAGACTGTTATGATTCATCTATTAAAACAACAAGTAGAAGATGAGCTCATTGCAAATAAACAATTGGAGCTGTTAACAGAATTAGAATTACCATTAGCATTAGTGTTAGGCAAAATGGAAGCAACAGGTGTAAAAATAGATAAAGACCGTTTATTAACAATGGGTAGTGAATTGTCAGAGAGATTAAGTGTATTAGAAGAAGAGATTCAAGAATTAGCAGGAGAAGCATTTAATGTGAATTCACCTAAACAATTAGGTCCAATTCTTTTTGAAAAATTAGAATTACCTGTTGTAAAGAAAACGAAGACAGGTTATTCTACTGCAGCAGATGTTTTAGAACAGTTAGAAGGCAAACATCCAATTATTGAAAAGTTATTATTATATCGTCAATTGAAAAAATTAGATTCCACCTATATTGCTGGCTTGTTACGTGTGATTGATGAAGACACGTTGAAAATTCATACACGTTTTAATCAAGCATTAACACAGACAGGTAGATTGAGTTCCATTGACCCTAACCTTCAGAATATACCAATTCGAATTGAAGAAGGAAGAAAAATCAGACAAGCGTTTATCCCATCTGAACAAGGATGGAAGATTTTTGCGGCAGATTATTCACAAATTGAACTACGCGTGCTTGCACATATCGCCAAAGATGAAAAGTTACAGCAAGCATTTAAGCAAGATAAAGATATCCACACACAAACAGCAATGGACGTGTTTCATGTAAGTGAAGATGAAGTTACATCAAATATGCGTAGACAAGCAAAAGCAGTTAATTTTGGAATTGTGTACGGAATTAGTGATTATGGTCTTTCACAGAATCTTGGAATTACTCGAAAAGAAGCAAAACAATTTATTGATCGTTATTTAGAAAGTTATCCTGCAGTAAAAGAATATATGAAAGACGTTGTACAGGAAGCAAAACAAGATGGATTTGTTACAACAATCATGAATCGAAGAAGGTATCTTCCTGATATTACAAGCAGAAATTTTAATGTAAGAAGTTTCGCTGAACGTACTGCAATGAACACGCCGATACAAGGGAGTGCAGCAGATATCATCAAACTTGCGATGATTCAATTGAGTAAGCAATTAGAAGAATCAAATTTACAAGCAAGACTCTTGTTGCAAGTACATGATGAATTAATTTTGGAAGTACCTGAGAATGAATTAGAAGAAGTAGAGAAGCTAGTTGCAACAACAATGGAGCAAGCAATAGAGTTAGATGTTCCATTAAAAGTGGATGCATCGTATGGCGATACATGGTATGATGCAAAATAATGAATAAGATAAAAAACGTATTACAATTAAAAGCGGGGAATATACATTGCCAGAATTACCAGAGGTAGAAACCATTCGACAAACATTAAAACAATTGGTCATTGGAAAAGAGATAAAAGAAATTATGATTCATTGGCCAAAAATCATACAAGAACCAAATGATACGGAGCACTTTAAACAATTATTAATTGGACAAGAAATATTAGATATTCGACGAAAAGGTAAATTTTTGCTGTTTGATTTAAATCATCATGTGCTTGTCTCTCATTTGCGGATGGAAGGCAAGTATGGTGTGCATCCTAAAGCAGAAGAGTTGCTTCCACATACGCATGTTATTTTTCAATTTACGGATGACTCTGAATTACGTTACCGAGATGTACGTAAATTTGGAACGATGCATGTATTTGAAAAAGGGACAGAGGAT
>JAJUGF010000004.1 GCA_029268495.1 Gracilibacillus sp. | reverse complement strand
TAGAGCGACACAACTATATTTACAATGGTTACTTCATCAAAATGATATACCTGCAGTCATCTATCGTGGAGGATTTAAAAAAGGAAAAAGAGATTGGATGCGACAATTATTTCATGACAAAGCAAGAGTAATGATTGCAACTGAAGCTGCAGGAGAAGGGATAAACTTACAATTTTGTCATCATTTAATTAACTATGACCTGCCTTGGAACCCGATGCGTTTAGAACAACGAATTGGAAGAATACACAGGTATGGGCAAGCACACGATGTAAAAATATATAATTTTGCAATTAAACAAACTATGGAAGAACATGTAATGGAGCTATTGTACAACAAAATTAGCTTATTCGAGAATGTAATTGGGCAACTTGACCAAATTCTTCAAGAATTACACATTGACAATTTAGAGAAAGAATTGCAACAAATTTTCACAGAGTCTAAATCTAATGGAGAAACAATGGTGAAAATAAATAATTTAGCTGCTGTGATTCATTCCATGTCTAATACGGAAATTGGTGAGTCTGGATGAAAATAGAACATTTAAATACATTTATCATTGAATTTTTTGAAAGTCAAGGTTGTGAAGTTAAAGTAGTAGAAGAACATTTGATTGACATAAAATTGAATAAAGAACTAGATATAGCACTAATGAATCGCCCCTTCTACTGGCACTATATGGATAAATTAGGGAAACAAGGTGAGCCAATGTCGTTGTATTTATACACAGGCGACAAAAGAGATGAATTAAATAGAGAATGGATTCATTTTGGCAGTCCTCGTTTGCATCAATTATTTAACTATATTCAAACAAAATCTAAAGTATCAATTCTATATGAACAGACAGACGGAAATAGCCAAACGGCTTTATATCCGTGGTTAATAATGAATTGTAAAATTAAAATTATTGGGAAACAAAGTAAAGATATTGTTGGTTCTTACGGATTACATCTTCTTAATGGAATGATGTGTCAAAACATGATGAAACAATTACAAGAAAGAACTTTACAACGGATAATGACAGATTATAGTTTTACTATATCACCAATTATTACACCTACAAGTGGTTTCCATCGATTGTTTCATTATATTGAAAATCAAATTATACAAGACGATTTAACATGGGCAACAAAATCACAAGACGCATATGACGAAGAAGTATCTCTAATTAACCATTTTTATGAGCAACAATCAGATATAGGAATAGAGTGGTATAATAACGAATTAGAGAAATTGGAAGAGAGACTAAAACCAAGAGTGGATGTATCAATAATCAATGCAGGAATCTTTTATCTAACAAATGATTTTCAACCTAGTTAAAAAGAAAAGGTTAATTTAGCTTTTATACTAAATTAACCTTTTCTTCGTTGTAAAAATAACCGAAATGCGAATGGCAAAACACCAAACCAATGACTCGATTGAGATCGTGTCTCTTTTTTTTCAGTTTTTATCTTTTTTCGTTCCGCTTTTGGTGTCTCCATATATTTGACAACCCTTTGCGTAACATACTTTACATATTCATCTTTTGCCAAGAATATCACACCCTTCTTTATTATTCTTGGCAAATTATTTCTTTCTATACATGAAACGATGCCTACAAATTACATTTGCGATAATATTTCTTTTACAATTGTAGTTGGATTTTTTCCATCTGTTTGAACAATTATATCGCTTACTTCTTTATATTTACTTACTCTTCTATCTAATAATGCTTTTTTATCTGTTGACTGATTATTCCAAAGCGGTCTTGCCACATCATCGATTAACCTTTTTTGTATTTCGTCCCACGATGTTTCTAAAAAAATAACAAGACCATTCTTTTTTAACCAATCTCTATTTTCTCCTCTTTCAATAATTCCCCCACCAGTTGCAATCACTGTATCTGTGACTGGTGTTTTTTTTAAAACTAACATTTCAAGTTCACGAAAAGAAGCTTCTCCCTCCTCAGAAAAAATCTGTGGGATTGTTTTCCCGCTTTCTTCTTCAATTAATTGGTCTGTATCTAACACTTGTATTTGTAATGCTTCTGCTAACTCTACGGCAACAGTTGTTTTTCCGCTTCCCATAAATCCAATTAAATATAATGACTGCATTCTAATTTCTCCTTAAAAAATTTTAAAAATATTGAAGGAATTTCTCTTTCGGTGTCGAATATAAGTAATTGTAGCATGTTTAAAAAAGGAGGTGAACTATTTCTTTGTCAGACGCACCCGTATTAGTCAAACAAATTCTCGAAGATGCTATTCATTCCATGGCAACAGATATTCACTTTTGCCTCGAAGAAAATCAAGTAAGTGTACATTTTCGTATTATTGGTATTCGTAAATTTCACAAATTTCTCACCATTGAACAATACAAAATTCTACTTTCTTACTATAAGTATACTGGAAAATTGGATATTGGTGAGACAAGAATACCACAGCAAGGAGCAGTTTCAATTAAAATTAGAAAAGGAGAATATGCATTACGTATTTCTACATTACCCTCAGCCAAATTAGAATCACTAGCCATTCGTATACTCCCACAAGAAGAAACTTTATCTATTCATGAGTTATTTCTATTTCGTATACAAACAAATCAAATTAAAAAATGGCTAGACGAGCGAAAAGGGATTATTTTATTTACTGGTCCAACAGGCTCTGGTAAAACCACATCATTATATGCATTAATTCAATCACTTAAAAGTGAGCATAATCTACAAATCATCACACTCGAAGATCCCATTGAAAAAAGACTGCATCAGACTATTCAAGTACCTATTAACCAACAGACTGGTTTAACGTATGACGCTGGCTTAAAAGCATCATTACGGCATGACCCAGACGTGATTATGGTTGGAGAAATAAGAGATCACGAAACCGCTAAATTTGTTGTTAAAGCTGCATATACAGGACACTTAGTATTATCTACCATACATGCTAACAATGCCATTGGGACAATCTATCGATTATTAGATATGGGCATTAAAAAAATTGATATTGAGCAAAATATTAAATTTATTGCTTCTGTACAACTACTCCCCATTCAAGTCGAAAAATATCCTAACAAACGAGCTGTCATATTAGAAATGCTAAATAATACACAAATCAGCCAAATTTTGCGAGACAATTCTATTCCTCTCACCAATTTCATTGAATTCAATCAATTAAGGAGAAAAGCATTTGCATATGGCTTTTTACACAATAAATTCATTTAAAAAAATGCAACTCACTAACTCTAAGATTCCATTAGAAAAGCAATACGCTTTTATTTATCGTTTAAAACAATTAATTGACCATCAATACAATTTACACGATGCGATGGCAATTATACAGTGGGACAAAGAGTTTGCAAAAGTATCAGACAGTATTATCCAACATCTTTTAAATGGTCATTCTTTAGCACAGAGCTTACATGTTGTTCAATTTGATTCAACAATTGTACAGTTTTTGACCATAGCAAGCCAACACGGAAATCTCTCACAAAATTTAAATGATTGCTGTCAACTATTAAAACAACAAATTGATTTCATTAAACGGTTTAAACAATTGTCTGTGTATCCACTTATACTTTTAACTGTTTTTCTAATTATTTTAGTCACATTAAAAGTATATATCTTTCCATCATTTCAATCATTAATTGGTACTTCTTCCGGTTCTGATTCTTCCTTTACGATTGCTTTAACTTTAATAGACGGATTTTTATATGGGATTATCACTATCATTCTCTTTTCCGTTATAGGTTATCTACTATTTAAAGCAACACACCAATCGATCTCTATTCAAATAAAAATCAAGATACTAAATAGAATACCGATATTGTTTCCATATTTGCGCATGAGAATAACTTTCTTATTCGGTACGCATTTAACTTCATTATTACAGACCGGAATCCAATTAAATGACTGTTTTAAATTATTAGTAACGAGTAACATCAATCCATTTTTGTCTTATTACATTGTAAAGATCGATGAACATTTACGTCATGGTTATCGACTGGATACCATCCTCCCTACTATGTCGTTATTCGAATCGGAATTAACGAACATCATGCAAAAAGATTATAATTCACAACAATTACATCAAGAATTACATTTGTATGCAAATTTTTTATTGGCAAAAATGGAACAAGTCATGCAGAAATGGTTAAAAATAATCCATCCAATTTTCCTTTCTATTCTTGCTAGTTTAATTATCTTCGTTTACTTATCGTTAATGCTTCCGATGTTTGATTATTTAAATATTTTACAATAAAAAAAGTGAGGTTATAAAAATGGCAAAAAACGAAAAAGGATTTACTCTAATTGAAATGATTATCGTGCTTGCTGTAATTAGTATTCTAATGATTCTATTTATTCCAAACTTGGCATCAAAGAATGATGCGATACAAGAGCAAGGATGCGATGCGTTAATCACACTCGCCGAAAATCAATTAATTGCATATGAGCTTGAGAAAGGTGCACCAATAACAGCTGCTAGTGATTTAGTTACAGAAGATTATTTAAAAACAAAGGATTGTGCGAATGGAACCAAAGAATTAGTTTATCACGCTACTGGTGAAAAACCATTTACTGCAGAAGCAAAATAAATGAGATACGAACATGGATTCACCTTAATTGAATTACTATTAACGTTAAGTTCCATCACATTAATATTATCGATAAGTGGGGCCTTTACACTCAAGACTGTGGACCAAATCCAATTTAATAATTTCATCGAACAATGGAACCGTAACTTATTGTATTTACAACAAGCTAACATGACATCAACAGAAAAATATGCTATTTATTTTGACCAAACGAATAGAAGGTTCATCGTAAGAAATGGGTCACTTGGTGAGATTAAATTAGTGCAACAATATCCAAATAATTGGGAAATAGAAACAAACACATTAAAATTTCCTATTCTCACGTCAAACAGTGGTAATTTAAATAGTCCTGGAAAAATGAAAATCACCACATTGATAAGTAGATATTCCATTACATGTCCATTTGGGAAAAGTCGGTGTTACTATGAAAAAAACGTGTCATAAGGGTTTTTTATTAATGGAAGTTTTGGTATCCATGACAATATTTCTTTCTTCCATTCTCACGCTTATTCCAGTATTACATCAAATCCAATTAGAAAATAGAAAGTTAGAGGAAAGAACAATTGTTGCACAATATTTATATCAATCACTTCAGTTATATCCGAATTTTCATTTATTAGACAATTTAGAAACATCGAAAGGAGAGGTCATCCTCTCTTTTCACCCCAATCCACAATATATAGAAGGATGTGCGGAATGGACGAATGTTAAAAATATACAAGAACAATTTTGTCTATACTTTACCAATTAGGAAAGAACATGGTTTTACAATGTTTGAACTCTTAATTGCATTATCTATCTTGAGTACATTACTTCTTTTAACAAATCAATTATTTCATACATTATTTACAGAGAACAAAAATAGCAACTATGAAGTCTTATTTTTCTACCAATTAATTGACTCTGAATTTATTGAGGCAATACATGTTTACACGGTAGATAATGTAGTTTATTTTGTTGATAAGCAATCTCGAACAGTAACTTACTCTAAATATAATACAAGTATAAGAAAACAAGTAAATGGAAAAGGCCATGAAGTCATGCTACAAAACATCGAACAATTCGATATTGAAGCATTGAGTGAGGATATTTACAAAATTCGTATCATTAGTGAGGAAAATCAATCGTATGAACAAATATTTCTATCGCCTTAAAACGGAACATGGCTTTATTTCCCCCTATATCTTGTTCGTTATTACGCTTTTAATCATTATTGTCTATCACCAACTCCACTTATATACACTCAATCAAGAAATTGTTGTTAAGCAATTGGAACAATACCGAATTCAAACAATGTATCGATCAGCAATTCACACTATCCATATTACTGAGGAAATAGAATTCAATAAAACAATGCCTTTACCAAATGGTAATATCTCAATAAATTATGTAGCAACTGAAGCAAATAAAACCATCTACTCCATCCAAATCATTACAAAAGAAGGCTCTCAAATCGAGAAAATTTACCATCTATACTCTCCATAAAGTATACATTCTAAAGTAAATGACAATAATATACGTATCTATTCAAAAAGCTTCGAACAATAATTTACTTTTTTGATATTGTCGTTTATAATAGTTTTGATACATAGTGTAAAAGAAGGAGGGGGAACAATGGATCGTGTATTTCGTATGCTTTCCTTTTGGACAGGAATATTTACTGTAATGTTTTACATTGGAGACATGTATGCAATGGCATTTTTATTTTTAGCACAAACTATTTTCTTTTTAGGTGTAGGATTCTTAAAATTGTCTGAAAGAATGTATATGTACTTATTTGCGGCTTATTGTACGGTATTCTTTGTAGGATTTACTTATTATACTAACTTCATTCTTGTTCCTGGTTTTGGTCATTAATCGCTGTAAAAGCGCTCTATTTAAAATATAGAGCGCTTTTATCATTTACACAAATGGATTAGATACTTTTTCATGTCCAATTGTTGTTGACATACCATGTCCAGGAAATACTGTATATTGGTTTGGTAATGTAAAAAGTTGGTTATGTATACTATCATATATCTGATCAAAACTTCCCCCATGTAAATCTGTGCGTCCAATTCCTTCTTTAAACAAACAGTCACCAGCAAAAACTACTTCTTCCTTTTCAAAAATAAATGCAACACTACCTGGAGAATGCCCAGGAACAAATCTGCAATAAAAATGAAATGGTCCAATAGAGTAATTTTTCTCCATCAATTCATTTTCTGCTTTCTTACATGTGATTTTTGGAAACCCAAATTTACTAGAACCATTTAAATTGGGATCAATTAACCAATCTTGTTCCTCACTTTGAATATACACAGGGATTTGATATTTTTCTCTTATATCTTCAAGAGCTCCAATATGATCAAAATGCGCATGTGTTAACAAGATAGCTAGCGGTTTCGTTTGTTGTTCCTTTAATTTCTTCTCAATCACCGTTGATTCTGCAGAAGGATCAATAATAAGTGAGTGGTTATCTTTCGAAATGATATAACAATTTGTTTGTAAGGCTCCTAATGATAATTTTTCTATTTTCATGTAACATCCTCCTACGTTGATTTTATCTAATTATATGGACAAAAGTTCACTTTTGTTTTAGAATGAAAAAGTGAATAATAATACATATTATAACTTGATTCTTTATCAAATGAAAACAAATACTTTTAGGAGGTTTAATCTATGGTATTAGCACTAATTTTATTAGCTGTAGCAATTGTGTGTGTTATTGCAATTTTCCGTGAATTTAAACGACAAAATATGTTCGGTGCAGCATTTTCAGCAATCTCAGCATTAGTATTCGGTTTTTTCTCAATTGCAACAATATACTGGGAATTAATTAGACCATTAGTTACTGGCGAGTAATTTCATTTTGTTAAGTAAAATTAATAAAGCCCTCTCATCCTTATGATGAGGGGCTTTATTATTATTTGAACCATATAGGAAGTAATTCTATACTTAATAAATCAAACAGTTATTTTTCCTAAAGTAATAAAAGATAGTAAGTGCTAATGAATCACACACTTACTATCTTTTTTATTATTCTACTTCTTCAATTACGTTTTCATCTTTAAAATTATAGAATCGGAATAAATCTCCAAATATAATTTGATCAGAATACGACAACTCTTCTTCTACTTGTTCTATATATAATTGACAAGTAGATTCTTCATCTGCCGTTCCAGTTGTTGTATCAATTAGTTCTCCTGTTTCTCGATTAAAACATTGGTCTTTTGTATAGACATATTCATCTGAAATAAAACTACCATCCCTTAATGCGATATATGGCTTTCTTTCATCAGCAAAAAGATTCGTACCAAACGATAAATCATTCGAATCATCTATACCTAATAAATGTAACAATGTTGGTTTTACATCCACTTGTCCTGCAATTTTAGAAATTACTTCTCCTTCTTGACCTGGTATATGGATATAAAATGGTACTCTTTGAAGTTGTACATGCAAATAGTCCGTGTATTCTTGATCTAAATACATGCTCATTGCTTTTTTATGAAAATCACTAATACCATAGTGATCTCCCATTAACACAATAATAGAATCTTCATATAACCCAGACTCTTTCAAATATGTGAAGAACTCTTCAATAGACTCATCCATGTAACGAGCTGTTTGAAAATAACTATTCAGTGTTTTTGAATTGGAATCATATTTTTCAATTGTCGCGTCTTCTTCCGCTAATTCAAATGGATAGTGATTGGTTAATGTAATAAATTTTGCATAAAATGGTTTTTGCATTGTTTCAAGATATTTCATTGACTGGCTAAAGAAATCTTTATCTTTTAAACCCCACCCAACAGAATTTCCTTCAGTTACTTCATATGCATCAACATCAAAGAAATGATCATATCCTGTGTTTTCATACATCACATCGCGATTCCAAAAACTTTTATTATTCGGATGGAATACAGTAGAATAATATCCTTCATTTCCAATTATTTCAGGTAATGAATGATAATCATTTTGTGCATGAGTAAAGTAAACCGCTCCTCGAGGAGATGGGTACAAGGAATTTTCTACTATAAATTCGGAGTCAGATGTTTTCCCTTGTGCTGTTTGGTGATAAAAGTTTTCGAAATAATAACTTTCTCCAATCAAATCATTTAAAAATGGTGTAACTTCTTCTCCATTTACAGTATTGTTAATAACGAATGTTTGCAATGATTCTAGTGATATAAAGATTACATTTTTATCTTTTGCAATACCATAAAGATCTGTTTTCTCATTATTGGTTGTATTTTCTTGCATATAGTCTGCGATATCTGTTAATTCATTACCATCAGCTAAAACACGTTGTGCTTTTGACTTTGAATGCATGATTGCATCGTAAATATGATAATTGAACAAACCAATATTTTTCACTAAATATTCGCGATCGAATGTTCTTTGTAAAAGTTGTGGTCTTTCGATTTCAGCTAAAATGTAATTTCCAACTAAAAACGCAATGGACAACGCTAATGCCATTGTCTTGGTTCGCTTACGATAATTAATTAGTAAACTATCACTTTTTCTAATTGCTAAATACCATATAATAATAACATCAAGAAACAACAGAATATCCCACGGTTTGATTAAATTCAACACACTTGATCCTAAATCTGCTGCATTACTTCCTTGGAATAACAACGGTATTGTTATGAAATCAGAAAAGTTACGATAAAACACAATATTAAAGTAAATAATCAATGATCCAATGAGTATCATATATTTAATATACTTCTTTTGTCTTCTTTCTTTAAACCAAACACTTAAAGTGAATAAAAAGAATGACACAACAAAAGCATTTATAAATAAAATAAACTCTTGCATTGGATTTTCTAATGAAATATTGAATACAAAACGGTATACAATATACGTTTTAAGACCAAATAATAGTGCTGCGATTAAATATAACGGCATGTGCAGCCTCTTGTTTAACATTTAACTTCCTCCTCAAAAATTGCCCCAAAATACATTTTAAAATTCATCTCTCTATTATAGACGGAAAATATAACATGAAAGTTTCATAATTTTTATAAAAAAATTACATTCTCTTAACAAATTGATCGGTTTATGATTTTTGTAAGGCTAAAAAAGCCCCTCCAAAAATTCCAGCATCATTTCCTAAGTCTGCAATAACAATTTCACAAGCCTCTTTTGCTCTAGGCAATGCATATTTGTCGAATGACTTTTGTAATGGTTTACTTAATTGTTCCCCAGCTTTCGATACTCCACCACCAATTACTATTTTTGCAGGGTTTAATGTAACAGCTAAATTTGCCAGAGCTAATCCTAAATGATCTAGGATATACTCAATTAATTGATTAGTAGATTCATCTCCACTTCTTGCTATTTCAAAAATGTCTTTTGTAGATAAATTTCCTTGCTCTTGCAATCTTACTTTTAGAGAATCAGCTTTTCCCTCTTCAATCCATTGTTTTGCAACTCGCACAAAACCTGTCGCTGAAGCAATTGTTTCTAAGCATCCTGTTCTTCCACAATTACAATGATAGCCATTTTCAGGAATTACAGTCATGTGACCTATTTCGGCACCAGTACCATTTGTGCCTGTTAAAATCTGTCCATTTGCGATAATTCCTCCACCAACTCCTGTTCCAAGAGTTACTGCTAACATGTTAGATACTAATTGGCCTGAACCTTTCCAATTCTCTCCTAATGCCGCAATATTGGCATCATTATCAATATACACAGGTAAATTCGATAAGTTCTCTAATATTTCTTTTAAATTAAAATCATGCCAACCGATGTTTACCGCTATTGCAACAACTCCAGAAATAGGATCGATAAAACCCGGAGCACCGACACCTATTCCTATTAATCTATCATACCCAATTTGCAAATCAGTTAATCGTGTTTTAATCGAATTCCATATATCATAAGGAACATTTTCTCCATGGTTAGTTATATCTGTATCAATTTCCCACTTTTCAATTAATGTTCCTTCTTTTGTAATAATACCGTGTTTTATTGTCGTTCCACCGATATCCACGCCGATTAATAAGTCCTTCACAATATACCACCCTATTTTCTATTTTAATTTATTTATCTCTTCACTTAATAAAAGCTTAGCGCTTATATATTGTTCTTTTGTGATTACTTTCACTTGGTATAACTCAGTAATTTCCTCAACCATCAGTTCTAAATCTGCAAGACGATCACCTATGTAGATGATCGTCCCGAATTTCATTAATAATTTTCTTACATCATATATGCTATTCACTTGAATCACCTAACATATTATAACAAAACAATACGTAAAAAGAAAGAATAAACACGATTGTTTAACTATATTAATGAGTGAATTTATTTATGTGTACAAATCATCGATCAGGATCTTGAGGGTTTAAAAATGATGGTCTAGAATTATCAGTCGGAATTGGTTGTCTAATTAGTACATTTACCATAGCTTTCGCATCAAATGGAATAAACGGCCAAAAGTAACCAATATAAAAAGTTTTTAACTGAATTAAATACAATAGAAATATGGTACTTCCGATTACAAAACCTTCTAATCCAAACAAAGCTGTTGCTATTAATAAAATTATTCGAATCAAGCGATTTGCTAAACTTAGTTCATAGCTTGGTGTTGCAAAAGTGCCCATTACTGCTGCTGCTAAATACAATATTACTTCATTAGAAAACAAACCTACTTCGACAGCAATTTGGCCAATTAAGATAGCTGAAACAAGGCCTAATGCTGTTGCAAGGGCTGAAGGAGTATGAATTGCTGCCATTCTTAATACATCTACTCCCACTTCCGCAAGAATAAATTGATATATTAATGGAATTAATCCAATATCTTTTGGACCGATAAAATGTAATGAATCTGGAAGCAAATTAGTTTCCATTGACAATAAATAATATAAAGGTAATAAAAATATAGATGCAAAGACCGCTAAAAAGCGTACCAACCTTAAATACACGCCAACAAACGGCTTTTGACGATATTCCTCCGCATGTTGCAAATGATGCCAAAATGTTGCTGGTGTGATCATAACGCTTGGTGAACCATCTATAATCACAAGAATATGTCCTTCGTAAAGATGCGTAGCTGCAGTGTCTGGTCTCTCTGTATATCTTATGGTGGGATATGGATTCCATGTTTTTCCGCTCAAATATTCTTCAATTGTTTTTTCTGCCATTGGTAGGCCATCTGTATCAATTTCTTCTAAGTGGGATTTTAATTGATCCACTTTTTTCTGGTCCGCAACGTCTGCTATATAACATACACATACATCTGTTTTTGATCTTCTTCCTATAGACATATATTCCATACGTAATGATCGATCACGAACTTTTCTTCTTGTAAGTGCAGTATTAAAAATAATTGTTTCTACATACCCATCTCTTGCTCCTCTAACCACTTTCTCTAAGTCAGGCTCAGCCGGTCCTCTAACAGGGTATGTTCGTGCATCAATTATGATTACATGATCGATACCATCTACTACTAATGCTGTTGGACCAGCAAGTACTGTCTCGGCTGCTTTGTTTAAATCTTTTTCTACATCTAATTCGACATATGGCAAGTATCTTTTAAGTAGTCGTTCAAGTGTATTTTCAGCTAAGTCTTTTTCATCAAGCTCTGCTAAAAATCGCATTAAATAATGCAATATTTCATCCTTAGCAAATCCGTCAACTAAAAATAAAGACATGCTTCTGTTTGCATATTCTAAATCTAAATGAATTAAATCAAAACTTTTATCTACCTGTAAATAATCACGTATATATTTTATATTCGAATCATAATTATGTGATAAAAACTTTTGTTCATTCATATTTACACACCTACTTTTACATAATATGTTTTTTAGTATTTGCAATAGTATTAAAAACATACTAATTTAGGACAAGTTTACTAAGATGAGGGGTTATAAAATGAGAGTAAAGCAACTGATTGTCAGTATATGTATCATTACATTTTTATTATTTATTCTTTTTGAGAAGGAATCGCAAGAAATGATTAAGTATTTTCCTTTTGATGAATCGATGTCATTTATAGAGGCAGAAACGAACTTGTCTTTAGTTGAGCAAACTGGTAATGATCAATATAAAGTGAAATGGAAAGTGGACAGTAACTTACAACAACCTATTTACTTACGTCAAGATGTATCTTTATTATTCATGGATGGACAACTAAAAGGAATAAAAAGTTTATGGAAAGAAGAAGAAAGTAAAATTTCCCTTAATGAGGACATTGATGAAAGTGACAGTAGTCATTTTGAAGCAATTAGCTATCATCATGGAGAAATTCATTATCCAAATGATGAAATAAAAAGTATTCAACAAATGACCTATGATGAATTGTATGTTATTGATTCACCATATTCTCCCTTAGAATCTTTTCACAAAGCAGAAAGTGATTTTCAATTAGAATGGGCAAAAACATTAACACATACAACAGATCAAGCATTACATTATCGATGGAAACAATGGATGGAGAAGTTAGATATTGCATCTAATGATTATATTCTCCATCCATTAGTAAATATATATGAATTTTCTAGTAAACCATTGAATGGCTTTAGTCAAGCAGAAACAAATAAAATCATTGCTCAATTATGGGAAGGTTTGTATAAAGAATATATCATACCATTATCCAATACATCTACCGCTTCTCCATTATATATGCCTATTATCCTAATTAGTAAAAATTATGACCATTTATTTGTTTTATTTAACGATGCCACCAATCAAGTACAAGCGTTAAAACAAATCATTCCTTAATTACTGTAAATATTGTTCTAATTGCTGATATTTTTCATTTTCTGGATCTATGTCATTTAATTGCTTAATTAATGGAGTACTCTTTTCTAACTGATTCGTTTCCAAATATAATAATGACAGGTTGAACATTGCTTCTTCAAACTTTGGATCATTTGCTACAATTTGTTCTAAATCAATGATTGCTTTATCGTATTCGCCTATTTGGATTGTTGCATAGGCACGATAAAACAACACATCATTTTCATATTCTTCCATATACGGTAACAACTCAGATGTATAATGTATGGTTTCTTCATATTTCTCTTGTTCAATTAATTGTAAAATTGCATGTAGTTCTACCGCACCATTGTAATGATTCTTTTCATTTGCAGTACCAAAACCGATTAATCCAATTGCTAGAATTATATATGAAATAGAAGCTACGATCTGCCACTTCATATTTTTCTTTTGACGGAACATTACTATATATGCACTGATAAATCCACCAATTAATCCACCTAGATGCGCACTATTATCAATTTGAGCAACTGAAAAACCTAATACTACATTCATTGCTATGACAAGTATCACGTTCCAACCTAACGTTCGAAAAAAAACTTTTGGGTATTGTGTACCGAAACACAATAACGCTCCAAATAAACCGAATATAGCACCAGATGCACCAGCAGCAATACTGTCATTAAATGCAAAACTAGCTAAACCACCAATAAAGCCAGAAAGTAAGTAAATAATCAAAAATCGATTATTTCCAAAAATCCGTTCAACTAAAGTACCAACATAGTATAATGCCAACATATTTAAAATGATGTGAATAAATCCGATATGGAGAAACATTGATGTGAAAATTCTCCACCATTCACCAGTTACAATTGCATGATTGTATTTCGCTCCAAATGTAAGCAGTGTTTCAATGGAAGTAGAGCCACCTGATATTTCTAGTAAAATAAACATCACACAATTTATAGCAATGAAGACATACGTCCAAATTGGTTTACCTTGTTGATATAATGCTCTTATCTCTTCTTGTTTATTGTGATGTATGCTAATAATTTCTTGTTTGGATTCTTGTAACTTTTGATCTATCTCCATCATCTCATGAGATAGATTCACTTGCGCTATATGTTTTACCTCAAGCAAATTGAGCATTTTTATCCATTCATTTAATTCCATATTCTCTGTAACCAAATGCACGTATCTTGAGTAAGTAGTACCTTCATACCGTTCCCATTCATCGACCGGAGGGTAATCCGTAATAAAAATATGATGAAAAGTTAGGTTTTTTTTACTCCACTTATTCGTTTGACTTTTTATATATTTTTCTTCTAAAAATTTGATTCTCTTATGTAACTCATTTGCCCAATTATATTGATTTGTAGAGACAAAAAGAACTTTATGTACATTTCGGCTTCTTTTCACTAACAAATACTCTGTAAAATGTTCATTTATCTGTAATAATTCAAAATCTTCCTTAAGCAAATGTAGTACAATTTGACTTTGAACATATTGATTTTTCAAAAGCATACAACCACCTACCTTTTTTATATCATACCATTTTATCTGTTTGAATCGTACTAATAAGTAAGTAGTGTATGCTTTTGAATGTTCTCACTAAATTGAGATACAAGATAAAGTAATGATCATTTTTAATTGTTAACGTGAAAACATCTGCTTCATCAATTTATTACGGAAATATGGAATTCTCATCGACAATCTTACACCAATTTTCCTTAAGAACGGTATCGAAACAAGTAAATTCATTACTTTCATTCGATATTTATATAATGTACTTACAGAAGCAATCAATATCATGAAGATTTTTACTATTCGCATCCTTTTCACTCCTTTGATAAATTCATAAAGTGTGACGTTAAAAGTTGTTTGCTATCCTTTCTACATATTTTAAAGTTGATACAAACAATACGTCTTGATGCATGTAGTATATCCAAATCATCTATATACTATAAAATTTTATTTTTTGCATTGTATAACACTTGAATTTGTAATAATACAATCTACTTGAATATCATGTTTTTCATGTATATCTTCCTTAACAATTTGAAAATCAGCGGCTAGTGCGATTTTGGTGTTCTTATAATTTTTTAGATACCGATCAAAATATCCCCCACCGTAGCCAATGCGGTCACCATCCATAGTAAATGCTAAGCCAGGTACAATCATTACATCTATTGATGCTTTTGATATAATTTGTGATGAATGTTGAACAGGCTCATACAAATCTAAAAAAGTATTCTCTAACTGTTCAAAGTTATCACATTGATAAAAAGTCATCGTATTCGTAATACGGTCACATCTAGGTAATACAACCTTCTTTCCCTCTTCCCAACCTTTCTCTATAATTCGAATCGTATCCCATTCATGTTTCATCGAATAAGTTGCAGCTACAACATGAGATTTTTTCCAATAGGATGTATCAAATAATATTTGATGTATTTGGCTCTCTATTGTATTTCTATCCTGAATATTTTTTAATTTGTTCAACATTTTCTTACGAATAGACGCTTTAATGTCCACATGAAGTCCTCCAAACTACTGGTTTTGTAAAATTATATTGTAGCAAAGGTGGAATAAAATTGAGAAACGACTACAACATAATTTCAATATACTAGCCAAATAAAAAACTCCTACTGTATAGTAGGAGTTTTTTATTTGTTACTTAGTTTCTCTGTGTAACGTATGTTTTTTTAAACGTGGGCAGTATTTTTTTAGCTCCATGCGTTCTGGATGTTTACGTTTATTTTTAGTCGTAATATAATTACGATCACCTGTTTCAGTACAAGCTAATGTAATATTAACGCGCATTATTTTCCCTCCAAACTTCACCATCATCTTTAATATCGAATCTGTACCTAAAATATAATAGCAAAAAGTCTGATTAATTTCAAGTAAATGTTGAAAATGACATAATAAATTAAAAGATAAATGACAATCTTACTGTATGCTTAATTTTAACATCAAGATTAGTATAGTTGTTTGCATTTTTAAATTGGAATGAAGCGATGACTTCTCGCCTATAACAGATTAATATGCTATACTAATTATTAACAATATACATATACATAGGATTACAAAGGAGGTACATTTTACATGATGATTAGTAGTTTAATAATATTAGCAATTATTAGTATTATTTTATGGATATTTTCTTATTTTATGAAGGATAGATACAAACAATTAGAAGACCAATTTGAACAATTCTCCATTTCGTCATTACAAGAAACATACCAAATAAAGAAGAAATTAAAGATATTAGAAGAAGAATTGCTAGTTGATGATGAAGATTTTGTGAATGAACCATTTAAAAATAATAATCAAGATATACGTTTTTAAGTAAAAAAAGAAAGGAATCTACTATGAAACAATTAGTTAGAGGTTTCTCCATTGGGATATTTATTACAACCATTATAATTGGAGTGATTTATTTTTTAGATAAACCAGCAAATGGTCATGCAATAGATGATTTAACAGAAGAAGAAGCGATTCAATTTTTAAAAGAAAAAGGCTATTATACATATACCGAAGATCTTGAAACAAAATTAGCAGAATCAGAGGAAAAATTAGCACTATTGGCTATCGAAAATTCATCGAATAGCAATAATGTAACAGGCGAAGAAGAACCCTCTACTGAGAATGAAGAAATTACTTATTCATTAGTTATAGAGCCTGGTATGACAGTTCATGATATATCTGAATTATTGTTAACTCAACAGATTATTTCAAATGAAGAAGATTTTTTGAACTTTTTCACCCAAGAAGAATTAACCACACTTATTCAAATCGGAACATTTGAATTAACCAACCAAATGTCTATTCTTGAAATAGCTCAAATCATTACACGTACAGAAATAGAAGCGTAACATGACATGTTACGCTTCTTTATATTTATTTGAAAAATTATCAAATTAATACATATAGACAAAAATTAACAAACTGAGATACGGGCATCTAAATGCATCATTATGAGTTTAAATCAGCAGATTCTCCTTTTACTAAATACATGACATCTTCACCTATGTTTGTTGCATGATCACCAATTCGTTCCACAAATCGACCACTAAACGCTACTTGCATAATATGTTCAATGTTTAAATGATTAGTAGCAGTTCTTTCAAATAATTCTGTTAACATAGATGAGTACATGTGATCAATTAAATCATCCATTTCTGCAAGTTTTCTAGCAAAACTAATGTCTTCATTTTCATATGCTTTAATTGCAATATCAATCATTTTAATCGCAATTTCTCTCATTTCATCAATATTACCATGAACGATTAACTCATGTTCAGCACCTAAACGTAACGCAGCTTTTGCAATATTTTTGGCATTATCTGCCATACGCTCTAGGTCTGTTGACATTCTTATTGCAACTACTAATCTTCTTAAATCAGTAGCAACAGGTTGTTGACGAGCAATTAACAAAATCGCTGTTTCATTAATACTGAAATCTAACTGATCTAATTCTTTATCTGTTTTTATAACATCATTTGCTAGATCTGTATTACGATCGTATAAGGCTTTTACTGCATTATCTAATTGTGTTTGCGTTTTTTTTGCTAATTGAATGATCAATTTCTCCACTTTTTCTAATTCAATTTCAAAATTTTCTCTTCCTACCATACTACACTTCCTATCTCTTCTAAAATAATATTATCCAAATCTTCCAGTTATATAATCTTCCGTTCTTTTGTCTTTCGGATTAGAGAATAATTGATCAGTATCCGTAAATTCCACTAACTCTCCATTTAACATAAATGCTGTTTTGTCAGATATACGAGCTGCTTGTTGCATATTATGTGTAACAATTACAATGGTATAATCTTTCTTTAATTCTTTAATTAACTCTTCCACTTTCAATGTAGAAATAGGATCTAATGCGGAAGTCGGTTCATCCATTAAAATAACATCAGGTTCTATTGCAAGACAACGAGCAATACAAATCCTTTGTTGCTGTCCTCCTGAAAGGCCGTAGGCATTTTGATTTAATCGATCTTTCACTTCATCCCAAATTGCTGCGCCTCTTAAACTTTTTTCTACTATTTCATCTAGTACTTTTTTCTTTTTGATACCATGAATCTTAGGACCGTATGCAACATTTTCATAAATAGATTTCGGAAATGGATTTGGCTTTTGAAATACCATTCCCACATGCGTTCGTAACTCTTCCACTAACATCTTTTTACTAAATATATCTTTATCATTATATTTAATACTTCCAGAAGTATTCACAGAAGGAATCGTTTCAATCATTCGATTCAATGTTTTTAACAAAGTTGATTTTCCACATCCCGATGGTCCAATTACCGCTGTAATTTCATTTCGTGGTATTTTCATATTGATTTGATGGATTGCTTGGTCATTACCATACCACAAGTTAAAATCTTCGATAGAAAATGCTGCATTATTGTTTATAATTGTTGTCATAATAACCCCTCTTTAATTAATATCTATTTTGAAATTTATTTCGAATCCACACAGCAATAGCATTCATACAAAGTAAAATAATTAATAAGACAATAATCCCTGCTGCTGCTACATACTGCCATTCTTCTTGTGGTCGAGATGTCCAACTCCATATTTGCATTGGCATAACTGTATATTTGGAAAATATTGAATCAGGTATTGTATAAATTGCAGCTGCTGCTCCAACGATAATTAATGGTGCAGTTTCTCCAATTGCTCTTGATAATGCCAAAATAGAACCTGTTAATATTCCAGGTATCGATGCAGGTAGTACAATTCGCCATATTGTTTGCCATTTAGTTGCACCCATACCGATAGATGCATCTCTTAGTTCTTTTGGCACGGAACGAATTGCTTCTTGTGCTGCTACAACAATGACAGGTAGAACTAACAAACTCATCGTTAATGCACCTGCGATCAATGTATATCCAAGCTCTAACATATAGACAAAAAAAGTTAAACCAAGCAGACCAAACACAATGGATGGCACACCTGCTAAATTTTGAACATTGACCTGAATAAATCTTGTGAATTTATTTTGTTTTGCGTATTCTTCTAAATAAATTGCTGTTGAAACTCCTAAAATGATTGCTACAGGAGCCGTAATTGCAATCATAAATAGAGAACCCATTAACCCTGCAAAAATTCCTGCTTCTTCAATATATGGAGCTGGATAATTTTTCAAAAAATCTATAGTTAAATAGTCAAGACCTTGACTTAATATTCGATAAATTAGAACACCTAAAAATAATAAAGCAATAGATGTTGCAAAAATAAACAGTAATTTGAATAATTTGTTTAGAATTACTCTATTTTTTAATTTGGATGTATTATTCGTATGCATTAATAATCCTCCCTAAACTTTCTCGAAATATACTGTGACAAGATATTCATCAACAATGTGAAGACGAATAACGTAAAACCAACAGCATAAATGCTATTATATATAACCGAGTGATAGGAAGTATCTCCAGTTGCACCTTGAACAATAAATGCCGTCAATGTTTGGATTGATTGAGTTGGATCAAATGTCATATTTGGTGTTGCTCCAGCAGCTATCGTCACAATCATCGTTTCACCGATTGCTCTAGAAATCGCTAAAACTACAGACGCAATAATTCCTGATAAAGCTGCAGGAAGTACTACTTTTATTGCAACTTCAAATTTTGTTGCACCTAACCCCAAAGCACCATCTCTTAAACTTCTAGGAACAGCACTCATTGCATCTTCGGATAATGATGCAATCATCGGGATAATCATGATACCTACAACAATCCCTGCACTTAATGCATTAAATATTTTCATATCAGTGAAAATCTCACCAAGTAACGGTGAAACAAAAGTTAATGCAAAGAAACCATACACTACTGTTGGTATCCCTGCTAATATTTCTAAAATTGGTTTGATTGTACGTCTTACTTTTTCTGAAGCATATTCACTTAAATAAATAGCTGCAGCTAAACCTATCGGTAATGCAACACATATTGCGATAACTGTAATTAATAATGTACCAGTAATAAGTGGTGCCACCCCAAATTTATCAGTCCATGGCGACCATTCTGTGCCAAAATAAAAATCCTTTAATGAAACTTTTGTAAAGAAAGTAAGTGATTCTTTTAACAGAGTAAAAACTATTCCTATAGTTGTTAAAACAGAAACAATTGCACAAAATAATAAAAAGATTGGTACTAACTTTTCTACAAGATTACCCAAACTATTAGATTTTTTATTTTTACTAATCATTTCTTGGACGGAATAATTTAAGTTTGCTTTCTTTGTCACAATGAATTTCCCCTTTTCTTCGATACAAAGATGACGGGACAGACAATCACACAATCATGTGATGCTGTCCCAACAATCTTTCATCTATTCCAATTAGTTTGCAGCTTTCTCTTTAATAGCTTCTAATTGTTCTGTATATTTCTCCTCTGGTAAAGCAACATATCCAACTTGCTCCGCACCAGCTCCTGCATTTTCAATAGCAAATTCTACAAAATCTAGTACTTGTGGCTTTTCTTTCATATAAGCTACATTCACATAAGTAAACAACGGACGAGATAACGGTGAATAACTTCCATCTTGAATTGTTGTTGCATCTGGTTTTACAGGATTTCCGTCTCCATTATCAATACCTAATACTTTAAGAGTGTCTTGATTTTCTGCATAGTATGCATATCCGAAGAATCCAATTGCATATGGATCACTTTTAATTCCTGTTACTAACGTGTTATCATCTTCTGATAATGTTACATTTTCACCTTCACGCATAGGCTCTTCTTCTAAAATCACTTCATTCCAGTAATCAAATGTTCCAGAATCGTGTCCTGGACTATAAATTACAATATCCTCTTCTGGCCATTCAGGATTCACATCAGACCATTTTGTTGCACCACCGTCTGCTAAAAAGATTTGTTTTAATTGATCAATTGTTAATGATTCAAGAAAATCATTTTCTTGGCTTACTACAACAGATAATCCATCATACGCTAATTCAATTTCGTGTAACTCAATTCCATTTTCTTCAGCTGTTGCAATTTCTTCATCTTTAATTGGTCGTGAAGCATTACTTAAATCAATTTCACCTACAGTAGATTTTTTAAAACCTCCACCAGATCCTGATGAATTCAATGCAATGGTTACATCACCATTTTGTTGGCTGTACTCATATGTTAGATATTCCATGATTGGTAAAACAGTTGATGATCCATCTATATTTATTGGACCAGATACCGATGCATCTTCGTCAGCATTTGCTTCTTCATTGTTCTCACTTGCATTTGCTTCATTAGAGCTGTCATCTGTTCCTGCATCATCTGGTGCATTACCACATGCTGCCAATACTCCAATCGATAAGATTGCTATTGCCACTACCATCATTAACTTCCATTTACTCATTGCTTTTCCCCCTAATAGGCTCTTTTTTTTAAAAGCTTGTTTCATTAGCTTCTATTTCATAGTACAGGAAAACTATTAATTAACTATTAAGCAAATGTAAAGACTGTGTAAATTTGATTAATGTCACGTTTAATATATTAGTTTAAATTCTATAATACTTAAAAAGCCCCTAGATAGTAGAAGTAAACCTACCATCTAGGAGCCATGTATAATTCTATTCTTCTTCTTTCTCCGCTTCTGTCGTTTCATTATTTGTTTCTTTTTTTAATTCATAATATTTATCTACAATTCTTTTACCAATCATGTGATTTATACGATATTGACCTGAACCAGTACCATTCTTAGGTACAACGACAGCAAAAGCTATTTCTGGATTTTCAGCCGGACTATATCCAACAAGTGTTAAATTCTCTGTATTTGCAACGATTTCCCCATCTTTAAATTGCGGATTTTCAGCAGTTCCTGTCTTACCTGCTATTGAGTAATCTCTATTGCTCCATACATTGTTCGCTGCAGTACCTGAACGAAATACTTCTTTGAATCCTAATTGCACTTGATCAATCTCATCGTCAGACATTTCAATTTTGTTTAAAACTTCTGTATTATATACATCAAGTACTGGACCTAATTGTTCAGAGTCTCCGCTCGGTTCTCTAATTTCTTTTAATAAATGCGGCTTTACTCTGTAGCCATCATTTGCAATTGTAGAAACATATTGCGCTAACTGCATCGTTGTGTACGTATCAAATTGACCAATCGAGAAATCGAGTAAGTTACCTGCTTCTGAAGGATTACCAATTACTCCAACAGATTCAAATGGCATATCAATGCCTGTTTCCACACCTAAACCAAATTGATTGTAATAATAACGCATTTTATCAAATGCATCAAAATTAAAGTTGTATAGTGGTTCATTATATCGATATGTCGCACCACTCATCATGATAGCAATTCTCATCATATAGACGTTGGAAGATTTCGCAAGTGCTTGCACATCATTCAAACTAGAACCGAGATACGAATAAGAACTCTTTTCTTCAGATCCTTTAATCTTTATCGATGCTTCAGGTAAATATTGATTTAGCCCAATGACACCTGATTGATATCCTGCTAAAACTGTTGCTCCTTTTATAGAAGAGCCTGGTGCATGTGCATCATATATTACACGATATGCATTGTTAACAAGCTCTTTCTTTTCTCTGTCATATCGAATTGCTGACATCGCCAAAATCTCGCCAGTTCGAGGATTCATCATTACTGCCATCGCATCTTCTAAATAGCCATTATTATTAATAGGGGAAGCAAGTGCATTTTTCAATTCCTCTTCAACAATCTCATCCATTGCTTGTTGTAAGTCTAAATCAATTGTTAAAACTAAATCTTTCCCTCTTTGACCTTCGACTACGACATCTGAACTGATGACATTTCCTTTACTATTCGTAACATAATGTACTTGTTCTTTTCTCCCTCTTAGAACATGTTCATATTGTTGTTCAAGACCGCTTTCTCCGACTCTATCATTCCATGTATAGCCATTGGCCAAATAGTATTCACTATTTTCACGAGGAATCCCTTCATCTGCGCTAGATATATTACCAATAAATGCTGATAGAACATCTTCATGTACTTTTTCACGTTCCCAATCAATCGTTGCATCAATACCAGGTAAATCATGTAGATTTTCAGCAACCATTGCATACTCTTTATCCGTAATTCCTTCATTCACAATCACATGTGGAGAAAGTTCATAAGCACTATCCAATTCTTTTTTTATTGCCAAAATATTAAGTAATCTATCTGTCCATTCAATTTTTTGTAAATCCTCATCTGTGATAGCATCTAACTCTAACTGGTATCTCTCAGCAGGTTCTTTCTCCTGATCTTTGTCACTTAATCGCTTCGTAATTTCTTCACTATTAAATAAATAATAATATTCTTTTTTATCTCGCTCTTTAATTAGTTTTTCTAACTCGGCACTGTCTTTTTCTATTGTGATGTATTGTGCGAGTTTTTCAGCCAATTCTAATCTCACTTGAGCACTATCCCCATTTTTTGGTGGTGTGTATGTAATTGATTTAACTGCTTTATTATCTAAAAGAAGTTGATGATCGCGGTCATACATTTTACCTCGGGGAACTGACTTTTCAGATGGCGTATTTTCGGTTTGATCTATTTCACGTTGTGCTTCTTCTCCATTTAGTATTTGAACAATACCTAATTGAACAATCAATAATGAAAAAATAAAAAAAACAGCAACAAATAAAATATTTAATCGAAAAGGTAATTGCGGTTTTTTCTTTCTTTTTTTTCTTTTTTTCAATAAATTTCTTTCATTAACCATAGAAAATCGCTCCTCACTAAAAGTACCCATTAAGTATAGCATGAACGACTTCTACAACAAAAGAAAAAATATGTTTATTCCATCCCTCTTTTTATAATAACTCCTGCAGCTAAATTACCTGCACCAAAAAATAATATTAATATTGCAATGATGGACTCTTGAAATAATACTGTACCAATAATAAAACACACAATTGCTACAATTCTTCCCATATTAATGAATAGTTCACGCATGACAATATATTCAATTCTGTATTCACGAGCACGACGACTTGTACCAATTACATCATAAGTGAGAGAAACAAATGGTACATTAAAAATAGGATAGCTTAATCCAACAATCACACCGTACACAAGTAATGTAATGTAGTTTGTGTGAAAGACAAATATAGCAACAGCTAAATATAACAATAGACCACCAATCAATATCATTATCTTTCTATTTGATTGCTTAATCAACTTAGATATAAAGAAATAGCTTATAAAAGAGCTAAATGAGAATAATAAATTAAAAATACCCAATGCAAATTCACTGTTCGATTCTACATATACCCAAATCGCGATGATAAAGATAAACAAACCTTCTCTCATCCCTTGAGCAATATGAGAATGCAATATCGTTCGCCATGATTTATTTTTTCTTCTTTCATTCTGCACAAATCGGATAGAGAATCTCCCGGTAGCTTTTCTTCTTTGTAAATAGAAAGAAATAATTACAGCTAATATAAATAAAATAAAAGAAACTAAAAATATATACGTATAACCAGTAAAATTATCGAGAATCGAAATAATATAACCAGCAAACAATGGACCAACCATTCCTCCAAACGATTGTAGTGCACCTAAAATACCATTAAAGTAATCACGCGTATCTGGCTCTGTAATTTCAAATGTTAATACGTTAAATGAAAGCCAATAAAACCCATAACCGACACCTAGTAACGCCCCTGCAACATAAGGAATTGTTGTTACATAATCACCAAGTATTAATACAAATATATAAAATAGCGACAAAATAAGAATACCTAAACGTAATATCAGTACCCGATCTACTTTTTTGGCGCATTTGCCCGCGAAATAAAATGATATTGGTTGTAATATGTATATAGCAAGATTGTATGTTGCGATATCGATATATTCACCTGACTTTTTCCAAATGAAGATATTTACAAATGTATTAGACAAAAAAGTAGCAAGGGCATATAACCCACCTATAATCAACAATAGATGTAAATCTTTCTTTACTTTTGACGAGTGATCACTTACTTGACGAAACATTTTATACACCTCAAATTTAATCTATTCTTTATTCTTTACATTTTAAACAGAGATATACAAAATAAAATTGATATATTGTCATGCTAATAAATATACCTTTTTAAAATAGAAAAAAGCACCTCTAACATGTAGAGATGCTTTTTTGTGATTATTTTGCTCCATTATATAAGCTTGCAACTTTATCCCAGTCCACTACATTCCAGAATGCTTGAATGTAATCAGGACGTTTGTTTTGATATTTTAAGTAATATGCATGTTCCCAAACATCTAAGCCTAGGATTGGTGTTTTTCCTTCTGAAATAGGTGTATCTTGATTAGGTGTACTAGTAATTGCTAATTGGCCATTATCTACAACTAACCATGCCCAACCAGATCCAAAGCGATTAGCACCAGCATTAGCAAATTCTTCTTTGAAAGCATCGAAGCTACCAAACGCGCTATCAATTGCTTCAGCTAGTTCACCTTTTGGAGCTCCACCACCATTTGGTGAAAGTAATGTCCAGAATAGAGAGTGGTTAGCGTGTCCTCCACCATTATTACGCACAGCTGTACGGATTTCTTCAGGCACAGCATCTAAGTTAGCTAAAATTTCTTCTACAGATTTGCCATCAAATTCACTATGTCCTTCTAGTGCTGCATTTAATTTAGTAATATAAGTATTGTGGTGTTTAGTGTGGTGAATATTCATTGTTTCCTTGTCAATATGTGGTTCTAGTGCATCATATGCATAAGGTAATTCTGGTAATGTAAAGTTTGTCATGTGTATTCCTCCTATATATTTTGATTTGAAAGTGCTATTACTTTCCAACTCAAATATTATCAAATTAATTGTATAAATTGCAAATATTTCGAACTATTGAAACAAATAAGTTGAGTTACACAAAATTATCAGATTTCCTTACTTTTTTCAAATGAATGGTAACAAAAAAACAAGCTCTTCTATAGCTTGTTAAAAATGGTGGCTCGGGACGGAATCGAACCGCCGACACACGGATTTTCAGTCCGTTGCTCTACCGACTGAGCTACCGAGCCTATATAATATTTAATTGAGTATGTATGGCGGAGGAAGAGGGATTCGAACCCCCGCGAGCCGTGAAGCCCCTGTCGGTTTTCAAGACCGATCCCTTCAGCCGGACTTGGGTATTCCTCCGCGTCATAGATGGTGGACCCTGCAGGACTCGAACCTGCGACCGATCGGTTATGAGCCGATAGCTCTAACCAACTGAGCTAAGGGTCCATCTAATTTTTAATGGGGCGACCGGTGGGGATCGAACCCACGTATGTCGGAACCACAATCCGATGTGTTAACCACTTCACCACGACCGCCATTATAAAATTGTGATATTGGTAGCGGCGGAGGGGATCGAACCCCCGACCTCACGGGTATGAACCGTACGCTCTAGCCAGCTGAGCTACACCGCCATATGGCTCCACAGGTAGGATTCGAACCTACGACCGATCGGTTAACAGCCGATAGCTCTACCACTGAGCTACTGTGGAATAATGAAATACTTAGTTATGTAAGATGAATGACTTGTTTTTAATTTGTATCACCGAAGCGACATATAATAATTTATCACATATAGTTATAAGCGTCAATACTTTTTTTGATTTTTTTGATTTATTTTTCGCCCGGAAGTAAAAACCTATCCATTCCGGGCGAATTTAACTCATTAATGCTTCTCGCCTAATACCTCATCTGCAATATTTACAGCATGATCTCCAATACGTTCTAAATTACTGATAATGTCTGCAAAAACAATTCCAGCAGTTCCCGTACATACACCTTCATTTAATCGAATAATATGTTTCTTGCGAT
>JAJUGF010000003.1 GCA_029268495.1 Gracilibacillus sp. | reverse complement strand
GCATGTATTAGGCACGCCGCCAGCGTTCGTCCTGAGCCAAGATCAAACTCTCAAATAAAGTTGACTTTAAGCTCGCTTCTAAAAGCTAGCATTTCTTACTATATATCATACTGGTTGTTTTGTTCAGTTTTCAATGATCAAATTAACATAGTGTCAACGACAAATACATTTTAACAAATAACGAGATATTTTGTCAAGTTCTCGTAAAATGTTTTGTTGCGAACTCTTAATATATTACAAGTTTATTTATTAAAAGTCAATAGTTTTATTCAAAAAACTTTAACGAGTGTTTTATAAAAAGAAGCACGTCGTCTAAGTTAGAAAGAATTCTCATTCAGTAATATAAATAGCCTTCATTTTATCTTAGTAAAGACAAAAATGAAGGCTATAAATTTAATTAGCTACAATATTTACTAACTTTTGTGGTACGACAATTACTTTACGAATTGTTTTTCCTTCTAACCTTTCTACAATAGAAGGATCATTTAAAGCAATTTGTTCAATCTCTTCCTTCGTTGCAGATTTATTCACCATTAACTTCGCACGTACTTTACCCAAGATCTGTACGACGATTTCCACTTCATCTTCTACTAACTTTGCTTCATCAAATGATGGCCATTCTTGATAAGCAATTGTTTCATTATGACCAAGCAATTGCCAAATTTCTTCAGCCACATGTGGAGCGACTGGAGACAACAACTTAATGAATCCTTCAGCATATTCTTTTGCAATATGTTTCGCTTTGTATGCTTCATTTACAAAGACCATCATTTGTGAAATTCCTGTATTAAAGCGTAAATCTTCAAAGTTTTGAGACACTACTTTTACTGTCTCATGATAGACTTTTTCTAATTCAGTCGTATTTTTATCTACAATTTTGTCAGATAATTGAAGATTATCCGTAACAAATAAACGCCATACTCTATCTAAAAATCTCCTTGCACCGTCTAAACCATTTGTAGACCAAGCGATTGACGCATCTAATGGACCCATAAACATTTCATACAAGCGTAAAGTATCTGCACCATGTGATTCAACAATCTCATCAGGGTTTACAACATTCCCTTTAGATTTACTCATTTTTTCATTGTTCTCTCCAAGAATCATCCCTTGATTATACAATTTCTGGAATGGTTCTTTTGTTGGAACAACTCCAATATCATATAAAAATTTATGCCAGAAACGCGCATAGAGCAAATGTAATACAGCATGTTCTGCTCCACCAATATATACATCTATTGGTAGCCATTCTTTTAACAATTCTTCATCAGCTAATTTCTCTTTATTGTTCGGATCAATATAACGTAAGAAGTACCAGCAACTACCAGCCCATTGTGGCATTGTATTTGTTTCTCTGCGGCCTTTTCTTCCAGTAACAGAATCTACAACATTAACCCAATCTTCTATATTAGCAAGTGGCGATTCTCCTGTACCTGATGGTTTAATCTCTGTAGTCTTAGGTAATACAAGAGGTAATTCTTCTTCAGGTACTGCTGAAGTTGTACCATCTTCCCAATGAATAATTGGAATTGGCTCACCCCAATAACGTTGACGACTAAATAACCAATCACGAAGGCGATATGTTATTTTTCTCTCACCTTTTTTATTCTCTTCTAACCAATTGATTGCAGCTTTTATTCCATCTTCTTTATTTAATCCATTTAAAAAGTCAGAGTTTATATGTGGTCCATCGCCAGTAAATGCTTCTTCTGCGATATTCCCACCCTCTAATACAGGAATAATATCAATACCGAATTTTTTAGCAAATTCATAATCACGCTCATCATGTGCCGGGACAGCCATAATTGCACCAGAACCATATGTCATTAATACATAATCAGCTACCCAAATCGGCAATTTCTTCCCATTAATTGGATTAATTGCATATGCTCCTGTAAATACACCAGATTTATCTTTCGCTAAATCTGTACGTTCTAAATCACTTTTCGTTTTTACTTTATCTAAATATGCAGTAACAACAGCTTTTTGGTCTTCTGTCACAATTTTAGTAACTAATGGATGTTCTGGAGCCAACACTGTATATGTTGCACCATACAATGTATCAGGTCTCGTTGTAAATACACTAAATGTATCTATATTATTCTCTATAGAAAATTCAACTACCGCACCCTCTGATCTTCCAATCCAATTACGTTGCATATCTTTTATACTTTCAGGCCAATCTAATTCTTCCAAATCTTCTAATAACCTATCCGCATATGCAGTAATTTTTAACATCCATTGTTTCATTGGTTTTCTTTCTACAGGATGACCACCACGTTCACTTTTGCCATCAATTACTTCTTCATTGGCTAACACTGTACCTAAGGCAGGGCACCAATTAACTGGTACTTCATCTACATATGCTAGTCCTTTTTCATATAATTTCAAGAATATCCATTGTGTCCACTTATAATAATCAGGATTAGTTGTATTCACTTCTCTATCCCAATCATATGAAAATCCTAATTCTTGAATTTGTCTACGGAAAGTATTTATATTTTTCTCTGTAAACTCTGCAGGATCATTACCAGTATCTAATGCATATTGCTCAGCTGGAAGTCCAAATGCATCCCAACCAATTGGGTGTAAAACTTCATACCCTTGCATTCTTTTCATTCGAGATAATATATCTGTTGCTGTATACCCTTCTGGGTGACCTACATGTAGTCCTGCTCCAGATGGGTATGGAAACATATCTAATGCATAAAATTTTTCTTTCTTTGATTTTGCATCTGTAGCAAATGTTTTATTTGCTATCCAGTATTCTCGCCATTTCTTTTCAATGGAAGTATGATCAAACGACATAACTTTTCCTCCTTATTTATGTAAAACCATTGCACTATATACTAATTTAAAATAACTACCATTACACAAACATATGTTCTTCCCACGCAAAAAATCTCTCTAATCCCAAAATGGGACGAGAGAGATTCCCGCGGTACCACCCAACATTAGTGCTTTATCGCACTCACTTCAAATCCTTAACGCGGATCACGACAAAAGCTTTCTCAACTGAATAAGATCACTCTTGCAACATCTAAGGTGAGTTCACAAAGACTTGTAGTGGCTTGCACCAGTTCGCCACCTCTCTTTAACGAAGTTACTTTGTTACTAATCCTCTTCATCGTCTATTTTCATTTATAATTATCTGAAAGTTCTTTTACTTTCTGATAGTTTAATGAAATGTCTGAATTTTGTCAAGTTATGATTGGATTCGATGGATACTCACCATACATACACTCTAGCTTCATAAGGTTTTAAGATAAACTCACTTGCTTCTATATCAGAACAATCTGCGTAATTGGATAAGACCATACGTTTCTTTTTCGAATCCCATTCACCAGGTAGAGAGACCGTTGTTTCCATAGCAAATAAGTTAGTAACAATGAGGGCATACCTATCTTGATACTTCCTACCATATGCATACACATGCTTATGGTTAGATAATAGTAAATGATAATCACCATAGACAAAAACGTCATATTCTTTTCTCAATGAAATCATTTTTTTATAATAATGGTAAATAGAGTTAGAATCTTCCAATTGGCTTTCGACATTTATTTTTTTATAATTCGGGTTTACTTTTAGCCATGGTTCACCATCAGAAAATCCTGCATTTTTGGAGTCGTTCCATTGCATTGGTGTTCTTGAATTATCGCGACCTGTTTTCCAAATGACTTGCATGATCTCTTCATGTGTCTTTCCTTCTTCCAATTCATTATAATAAAGGTTTTTAATAGCTACATCATTATAATCATCAATCGAGTCATATTGCACATTTGTCATGCCAATCTCTTGACCTTGATAAATAAATGGTGTTCCTTGCATAAAGAAGAACATTGTAGCAAGACACTTTGCTGATTCACTCCAATATGTTTCGTCATTACCCCATGTCGAAACAGATCTTGGTTGATCGTGATTTTCTAAAAACAATGCATTCCAGCCTTTACCATGCAATCCATTCTGCCATTTTGTTAATGTTTGTCTTAAGGAATCTAAATCTAAACCACCATCCGCACTTCTTGACCATAATCCTAAATGTTCAAATTGAAAAATCATATCAAAGTAGCCATCACGTTCTCCAACCCATTGATCTGCATCTTCAATCTTCACACCATTCGCTTCTCCAACCGTCATAATGTCGTAACGGTTAAACGTCTGATCCGCTAATTCTCTTAGAAATTTGTCAATACCTGGTCTATTCATATGGCCATCAAATGAAGGTACATACTTCTTATTTGTTGGATTAGGTAAATCTGGATAACCTGCGACTTTCTTTATATGTGAAATCGCATCCACTCGAAAACCATCAATTCCTTTATCTAACCACCAATTAATCATTTTATATAACTCATTGCGAACAACTTCATTCTCCCAATTTAAATCTGGTTGTTTTGTTGAGAACACATGCATATAATATTCTTTTGTTTCTGCATCGAACTGCCAAGCGGAGCCACCAAAAATAGATTCCCAATTATTCGGTTCTTTCCCTTCCTTACCTTCATGCCAAATATAATAGTCACGATAAGGATTATCTTTTGATGACCTTGATTCAATAAACCATGGGTGCTCATCTGATGTGTGATTAATAACTAAATCCATAATGATTTTCATCTCTTTTTCGTGTACCGCTTCAAGCAATCGATCAAAGTCTTCCATTGTACCGAAATCTTCCATTATCGCTTGATAATCACTAATATCATATCCATTATCGTCATTAGGTGATTGATAAATTGGACTCATCCAAATGACATCAATACCTAATTCTTTAATATAATCTAATTTATCTATCACTCCATTGATATCTCCAATACCGTCACCGTTTGAATCGTTAAAACTGCGAGGATACACTTGATACGCAACTGCTTCTTTCCACCATTTTTTTTGCATTATACAAAACCTCCAAGTATCACTACATGTTTTTAAATTGCGCAAACGATTGCACTTATATTGATAGTATCATTTTTTTTGATAATGTCAATTAAATTTTAATACTAAGATCATCATTACTTGTTTATAAAAAAATCGTCCTATAAGTATGGTTACTTATAGGACGATACACTATATTATTCAACTTGTTTCATTATGTGTTTGTTTATATCTTTACAAAAAAGTTAGTAGAAAAAATGTTAGTTCACTTTTTGCTTTTCTTTCTTTAATTGTTTACTTCGTAATTGCCCACAGGCTGCATCAATATCTGTCCCATGTTCTACACGAACACCACAGTTAATTCCATTTTCGAGTAACACTTGATAAAAGTCTAATATTGCTTGTTTTTCACTTCGGCTATATTGATTATGTTCATCAACTGGATTATATGGAATTAAATTAACATAAGATAAATGACGCTTATCTTTTAATAATTGGACTAATTGCTTTGCTTCCTCCTTATGATCATTAACGTCTTTTAATAGAATATATTCAAATGTAATTCTGCGATTCGTCTTTTTCAAATAGTAATCGATTGCTGGCATTAATTTTTCTAAAGGAAATGCTTTATTTATTTTCATTATTTTCGTTCTTAACTCATTATTTGGCGCATGTAAAGATACAGCTAAATTCACTTGTATGTTTTCATCCGCAAAATCATATATCTTTTTAGCTAACCCACTTGTTGATACAGTAATATGTCTTGCTCCAATAGATAGACCTTTTTGGCTGTTTACAATTCGTAAAAAACGCATCGTATTTGCATAATTATCAAATGGTTCACCAATTCCCATTACTACTATATGACTAACACGCTCGTCTTTCTCTTTACTATCTAAATGTTGTTGTACTTTCATGATCTGCTCCACAATTTCACCTGTTTGCAAATCTCGATCTTTTGTCAAAAGCCCACTCGCACAGAAAGAACACCCAATATTACAACCAACTTGTGTTGTAACACAGACAGAGTAGCCATAATTAAATTTCATTAGTACTGTTTCTATTAAATTGCCATCCTCCATCTTGAACAGAAATTTTATAGTACCATCTTGTGACTCTTGCTTAATTTCTTCTTGTAAAGTACCTAATGTGAAGTGCTCTTCTAATAACTCCACACATGCATGATTCAAGTTCTTCATTTGTGAAAATGTGCGGACACGTTTTTTGTATAACCAGTCCCACACTTGTGATGCACGAAATTTCTTTTGTCCATTATCTATAAACCATTGCGCCAACTCTTCCTCTGTATAAGAGTAAATGGATTGTTTATTCATTTATATGTTACCTCATTTCAATTCACCAGTTTTTCAATCATTTTATCTTAACGTTTCTATTCCAATTTTGCAAGGTAGTTCAGTGAATTACTTTATAACTTTGAATATATCACTCATTAAATGAACAAATAATAGAACGATTCCTAAAACCCAAGTAATAGCAGCTGGTATAATAAATACTTGTGAAATTTTTTCTAAGAATGCAATGTGTAAAGAATGACTCAATTGATATGTTGCAGTAGTGTACATTGATAGTGGAAAGACCATGCCCCACATTTGTTGGTCATAATTAATTGGAAATCGATGCACAATATAACGCCAACACATTAAAATAACTAATAACGGAATCCACCATGTACCAGTTACCCAAAAGAATAATGTGAACCCTTTTATAAATGGAATAAACTGTTCAATTAGAAGAGTATCAGCTCCATGCATAATAATCATGGACCCTGCTAATGTTGTAATGGCAACAGCTCCCATATTAATCCAATAAGGCGGTGTGAGTGCAGCATGTTCAAAGTGTAAAAATGTAAATCGGTAAAAAATTAATGTAATAATACTCAGATAAAGCATCCCACCTAGTAAATACATAGAAATTGCAATAAAGAAAATAAATTCCATAGTAGAATTATCTGTCAAATGTGATGCAATTAATGTTCCTAAAACAGAGATTGATTGTGTTGCGACAGCTGCAATTAACCAAGCTCCATTAATTCCTTCCACTAAATCTGGCTTGCTCTTTCGAATCGTTACGGCAGTAAAGAATACATACATAATCACGATCCATAATATGATTGCTATTAACCACAATTTTAATGCAATAGAATACTCTCCTAAAATAATGACTAACTGTGAACCATATACATTTGTCCCTGCAACTAATGTAAAGAAACCAGGTCCTTGTAAGTGACTTGTAATATCTTTTTTAACATTAGGAAAGAAAAACAAGACGCGTGATAACACCAAAGCTGCAAGTATAATTATAAACGCTGTATTTATGTACAACAATCCCATACTTACTCGTGTAAAACCTAATAAATGTGAAGCAATAGATAACGCTCCTGTCGCCATCACCAAGGCGAAATAACCTGTGAATAGATATTTAATTTTTTTTATCCATAATTTCATAAAAATCCCTCCACTCTGTAAAGTCTTTGGTTTAACGTGATATACCTCACTGATAAAGTTTTCTGAAAATTTTATGATTAGAAAAAAGTTAAAGGAGTTATCCAAATGAAAATTCGCAGGCAAGCAATGTATAACTCATATGAAAACGTGATGGTCGAAGCATTAAAAAAACAAAACGCAGAAGTACTTTTCGGTTCTGCATTTTATTCTTATTTATTCCAGTCATCCAAAGATATTCAATTCTCCCCACTGACACATGAACAATCTGTCATTCATGCTGCAGATGGATATGCAAGAGCTACAGGAAAACCTGGGATTGCATTTATTACTACGGACTATGGCTTAACAAATGCTGTGACAGGAATTGCGACAGCTCAAATTGATAGTGTACCTCTTATTGTCTTTGTAAAACAATGTAAACAATTTGATACGTATTTAGATATAGAAGCAATTACAAAACCAATTTCTAAATATTATTTCCAAATTCGAAAAAGAAAACATATCCCTTCTATTATAGCAGAAGCTTATCAACTCGCATTAGCTGGTAGAAATGGTGTGATTATTATTGAATATAATCCGACTGAGAATGATGAAAGTGAGCAGTACAATGATATAGATAGTCCTATCCTAACAACAATTCAAAAAAAACATCCAAATGTTAATATGAATCAATTAAACCATATCGTATCATTAATTAAAAATGCAAAAAAGCCTGTCTTACTTATTGGCGGTGGAGTGATTGCTAGTGGTGCTAGTGATGTGCTTCGGAAGTTCCTTGATCAAACAAACATCCCTTTTGTTAGTACTTTAATGGGACTAGGTGCAATAGAAGCAGATCATCCGTTACATTTAGGAATGGTTGGTATGCATGGTACATTTGCAGCTAATCGAGCTGTTCATAGAGCAGATTTATTAGTTTGTTTAGGTGTGAGATTTAGTGACAGAATTACTGGTAAAACAAAAGGTTTTTCTCCACATTCTACAAAAATACAAATTGAAATAGATCCAGCTGAAGTAAATAAGAATATTGTAGTGGACTTTCCAATCATAATGGATATTTTACAATTCTTACAGACAATCAATCCATTGCTTCAAGATTTCACATTAGATCATTGGGTTGAAGAAGTTCTTACATGGAGAAAAACTTCTCCACAATTTAGTAATGCAACAAGTGAGTTAAAACCAGACAAAATAATCAAATTGCTCTATTCTCATGCTCATAAAGATGTGATTGTTGCTACAGATGTTGGTCAACATCAAATGTGGACAGCACTTCATTATCCATTCCAACAACCAAGACACCTACTTACATCAGGCGGATTTGGTACAATGGGGTACGGCTTACCTGCAAGTATCGGTGGTGCATTAGCCAATCCGAATCAACAAGTGATATGTGTAACTGGTGATGGTAGTATCCAAATGAATATACAAGAATTATTTCATGTTGCGAATAATAAGTTAAATATCAAAATTGTTATTTTGCGTAATGGTTATTTAGGTATGGTTCGACAATGGCAACAATTATTTTATAAAAACAAATATTCACAAGTGAAAATTAGCTCGCCTGACTTTATTGGTTTTGCAACTAGCATTGGCATTACAGGTTACCAAGCTAAAACAGAAAAAGAAGCAGAAGAAATGATAAAAAAAGCATTTCAAATAGATGGCCCTGTATTGTTAGATTTTATTATAGAAGAAGAAGTAAATGTATACCCAATAGTTCCTCCAGGTGGAAATAACACAGATGCTATTCTAGGTGAAGACAATAAATAAATTTTGGCATCCGCTTGCAATATAGTAATTTACTTGTTATAATGAATTTAGCTATTTTGTTCGATGACACCTTCAAGTATCGTAACGTAAAGTTTTCGTTTTGGGGCAAGAGCAAGAATAGTAATACATTTGTGTGAATGATTCACACTAGGAGGAAAAGAAATATGGTACAAGGTACAGTAAAATGGTTTAACGCAGACAAAGGTTTTGGATTCATCGAAGTTGAAGGTCAAGATGACGTATTCGTACACTTCTCTGCTATCCAAGGCGACGGCTTTAAAACACTTGAAGAAGGTCAAAGCGTTTCTTTCGATATCGAAGAAGGTAACCGTGGACCACAAGCAGCTAACGTAGTAAAAAACTAATTTAGCGCTTATATAAAAAAGCACTTCTTATCTTTAAGAAGTGCTTTTTTTTGCTTTATATTTTTTTATTTGCAGTATTTACTTGATTTCATTTTTTGATCTTTATTTGTTTTTTTCAATTAGTTCTTTTACGATTACTGCATGGTTATATTTTGTATCTTTAGCGCCGTAGAGAATTGTAATATCCCCATTATTCTCTTCATTGTATTTCTTCAACTGCTCAAATGCTTCTCGCTTTTCATGATCTTGATCCAATTCTTTTCTATATCGCTTTTTAAATTCAGAAAAACGTTCTGGATCATGATTAAACCATTTTCTCAATTCTGTAGAAGGTCCAATTTCTTTTAACCAATCATCTAAATTTGCTTTTTCCTTTGAAATACCTCGAGGCCAAACTCGATCAATTAATATCCTTATATTGTCTTTTTCTTCTTGATCATCATATATTCTTTTTATTTTCATATTATGTTCTTTTACACCTCACTATGATTGTATTCTATAAAGAGCCATACACTATATTTCTAATTCGAGGTTGATAAATCGTTTCATTGTGCGGGAACATTTGTTGCATATATACGATGGAAAGGTTTGTTTTCGGATCAATCAAACAATATGTACCCGCAAGACCTGACCAACCAAATTCTCCTATATTACTAATACTTCCACCTTTTACTTGATCAATCATTACTTTCACACCTAATCCATATCCATAGCCATTATCATCATTCCATCCAAGTTGATGGAACAAAGATGGATGTAAATGATTTTGAGCCATTAATTGAATTGTATGCTTATTTAGAATCGTCTTACCATCTAATGTCCCATTTTGTGCTAAGCATTGTGCAAATTTTTGGTAATCACCGAGTGTAGAATGCAGTCCTGCACCACCACTCTCAAACAAAGGCACAGGTTCACTTGCATGATCTATCACTGTATTTTTAATTAAATGTCCTTGTTCATTCATATTGTATAATGTTGCTAAGCGTTCTTTCTTCTCCTCTGGTAATTGGAAATGAGTATCATGCATGCCAAGTTGGTCAAATATATTTTTTTGTAAATATTCAGAGAATGTCATTCCACTTACCACTTCTATTAAGGCACCTAGAATGTCGTGACTTATGCCATATCTCCAATCCGTACCAGGCTCAAATGCTAATGGAATTTCTGCTATTTTCCGTGAGAAGATTCGAAGTTTTGTTGTATGTAAGTCACCTGATAAGTTACGAACTTCTTCCATTGCTTTACTTGTTAGACGTTCTACTTCTGTTTGGTTGCCGCCATATGTAAGACCTGAAGTCATTTTAAATAAGTCTTTTATACGTATTGGTTGTGTTGCTTTTATTACATTTAATGAATCACGATTACCACCTATATCTACACTCATCTCTTTAAATTCAGGCAAATAGTCACTTAAAGGATCATTCAATAATATTTTTCCTTCTTCTACCAATTGCAATGCAGCAACACAAGTGACAATTTTTGTCATGGAGTAAATTCGATAAATTGTATCCTTCTCGATTTTTGTTTTTGTATCGATATCTGCATAACCAAAATAATTCTCATAAAGTAATCTGTTATCTTTTATGACAGATAGTGCAACACCTGCTGGTCCATCTTTAATAATACTTTCTAAAAAATGATTTAATCTTTTTTCTAGCATATCGATCCCTCCTCCAAATTGAATTCGCTTTCTATTCTAGTATAATATATTTAACAATCTAATGTAATCTATTACATAATTATGTATAATAAAGAAAGAACAATTAAGTACATACAATGGATTACAGATGAAAAAATGATAATGAGGTGATATCGTGAAAAAAATTGCTTTACTGTTTATTCTAGCAGGGGTTGTATTTTTGAGTATTGGTGGGTATCAATACTTCAAAATACAGGCAGCCGAAAACCAAGCAGCACAAGAAGCACAACAATTACTTACTCAATCAAAAGCGGATGGAAAGCAATCACCAGAATCTTTTCTTCCAGAGACAGGTGATGCTGTAGGATTTCTTCATATTCCAGTATTAGATGCGGCACTTCCAATCGTTGAAGGTACAGATCCCGACGACTTAGAGAAAGGTGTCGGACATTACAAAACATCTGCATATCCAGAGCAAAATGACCAAATTGTATTGTCTGGTCATCGAGACACAGTATTTCGTAGTCTTGGAGAAGTCAAAATTGGTGATCGCTTTATCGTCGAGCTTCCATACGGAGAATTCGAATACGAGATGGTCGATTCCAAAATTGTACCAGCAGATGACACCACAGTTATCAAAAGTACCGCACCTAATGAAGAATTAGTTATTACAACATGTTATCCATTTTCATTTATCGGTGATGCACCAGATCGTTATATCATTTACGCAAAACCAGTTGAAAAATAAGAAAGGGCTTCTTCATAATGTATCTACAATTATGAAGAAGCCTTTTCTTTATTAATCTACAATCACAACATTATTTGATTCACTACTACGATATACAGCCTCAACGATTTTCATTTGGTTTAACGCCATATCTATCGTATAAGATAGTGCTCTGTTTTTAGTAATTGCATCTGCAAAATCCTCAACCATTAATGTATATTGATCACCATCTATCGAAAATTCTTCTAGTTCTTTTCCATCTACGCATAGAATTACTTTTCCTTTACCGTCCTTGCTTGTATCAGGTCTAAATGCGGCACTTACTCGAATCGTACCTTTAGATCCAATCACTTCATATTCTTGACGATGCGTGGAATCAAAACTCGAATCGAAAAGTCCAACAATCCCATTCTCAAATGACAATACTCCTGTCATTGTCGTATCCACACCTAAATTGTCACGCTCTACACTTTTTGCATAAACAGTTATAGGCTCTTGGTTAAGTATATTGCGAATTGCATGTATACTGTAACATCCTACATCATACATAGACCCCCCACCTAGTTCATTGTTTAAACGAATATTTGTGCGATCATCTAAATAAAAGGAAAAGCTTGCACGCATCATTGTCACATTACCAATTGCACCACTATTCAATAACTCTTTAACTTTTTGATGTTGTGGATGGAATTGGTACATAAACGCTTCCATTACGTAGACATTATTTTCTTCAGCTACTTTTTTTATCTCTTCTAATTCTGCAGCATCTAAAGTAATCGGTTTCTCACATAGAACATGCTTTTTATGCTCACAAGCTTTCATGACCCATTCTTTGTGCATAGCATTAGGCAATGGAATATAGACAGCATCAATTGACTGGTCATTTAACAAATCTAAATAACTACTATATGTATTTGGTATAGATAGCTCTTCTGCTACTTTTTTTGCATTTTCAATATTTCGACTCGCTATTGCAACTACTTCTGCATTTTGCGAACGTTGAATTGCTGGAATCACTTGTTCTCGTCCAATTTTTGCTGTACTTAACACACCTATCTTTAATTTAACCATTGTACGATTCCTCCCTTAATTAAAACTTTCTATGCTTATATTATAACAAGAAAAGACTAAGTTCTCCAAAAATCCCAAAAATAATTAAAAAGAAGTTGGAAAATAAATATTGTTCTTCACAAAAAAAACCAAACGATTCGTAAAATAGCTTTTGAATCGTTTAGATTTTTGTAATTAAAGAATTCTTTTATTCGAAGTCTTTATCTGTTATTGAATTTCTAATAACTTTTCTGTATATAGATTAAATTTTATTTGATCTTTTTCATCTAAAGCAAGATCAATTAATCGCAATAAATTAATTTTCTCTAATTCCATAATGACATAATCTATTTCATCACGCTTTTCTTTTGGTTGTGTGAGAATCATATATGGACTTAATATTTTTGATAAATGATCTTGAAAATCTTTCACACGCATTAAATCTCGAAGAGTTATTCTGTTATACTTTTTGCCTTTTTGAAAAACAAATACTGCATCTTTATTTTCAATTGCTTGTGTTTCGCGATTGATTCGGATTTCCCTTGATTCAAGTGGTACAAATTGATACACTTTATCATCCATTAACAATGAAAAATATTGAAATGCTAACACCACTCGAATATAGTTGCCTTCTTCTTTCACATAATATGGTTTAAACGTTTTTATCGAAAGCAATGTAGACACCTCCTCAAATTTTCGCTACATTATTAATGATTATTCTTATTTTACATTATATGCGCCAAATAAGAAAGCGTTTACAATTATATTAAATAAATTTTTTTGATTTTGCCTTTATTCTAATTTACAAACTTTTTTTACGCAATCACATAGAATTACCAGATAAAATGCGGTATACTAACCGATAGTGAAAAATTTCCCATCTTAATAAAAGCTAGAAATCAGCTATTACAACGAACAATTACAAACAACTTCCTAAATACCAATATAGTTCGTTTCATTTAGCTTATGGAAATTATCGAAGGAGCGTTTCTTTATGTTAAAGCATTTACGTATAAAAATTATTGGAAGAAGAGCAATAAAGACAGCACTTGCAGTTTTTCTAACATCATGGATATGTCAGTTGCTTGGGTGGCCACCAGTATTTGCTGTGATAACTGCAATTGTAACAATTGAACCGACTGTCGCTTCCTCTATTAAGAAAGGTATTGTGCGTTTTCCCGCATCTGCTATTGGTTCGTTGTATGCTGTTCTATTCATTTACCTTTTTGGAAATTCTCCTATTACATATACACTTGCTGCATTTTTTACGATATTGACGTGTTTTCGACTTCATTTACATGCAGGATTATTAGTAGCAACATTAACATCTGTTGCAATGATTGAAGTGATTCATGACAATCTCTTCTATTCTTTTTTAATACGTCTAGGTACTACGACTATCGGTATCCTTGTCTCTACAATTGTAAATATGTTCATACTACCTCCTAATTACACGAAACAAATTTCTTCTGATTTCAATCAAATGCTAAAGAAAACAGGGGATGCAGTAGAACTCATCACAACAGTATTAATGAAAGCAGATAAAGTCCAGTCAGCAAAAATTAAAGATGTCGATGAGAAATTTTTTCAATTAAAGCGTGCTCTAGATAAAACAGAACAATTACTACAATTTCAAGAGGATGAAGCGAAATATCATAGATTGCAAGATGACACTAGAAAATTATTTGAGATGGAGCAGAAGAATGTCGCAAAATTAAGGCTTGTGCATTATCATATCGGTAATCTAATGAATATTCCAAATCGAACTATTTGTTGGTCACCAAAAGAATGCGAAGATATCATTAATATGGTTCATTCATTAGCTGATTTTATGAAATTTCCTGATCATTATAAAGCCAAAGCATATCGAAATCAGGTAAAAAGACTAAGAGATGAATTCTGGGACATTAAGCCCAATGAAGCAAATGAACATACCATCTTCTCTACAGAATTAATCATTCTATATGAATTGCTTTCTATTTATAACTTAGTTGAAGAAATCATACAGACAACAAACGAAATGGAGAAAAACTAGTAATTAGATATATGTTATACGAAAAACCAGCTTATCCAAAAAGACAAGCTGGTTTTGTATCTTTAAAAACAAATTATAATTTGAACTGTCTAACTAATCCATTTAATTCATCAGCAAGTTTCGCTAATTGTTCTGAACTAGAAGAAATCTCTTCCATTGAACTACTAGCTTCTTCAGCAGATGCAGAAGTTTGTTGTACACCTGCAGCTGACTGTTCAGATATGGATGCAATCTCTTCAATAGCAGTATGGATACTTACACTGTTTTGATTAATCATCGTTAAACTGCTCGTCATTTCTTGTATGTGATCTACCATGCCTTCAACTGAATGAGTAATTTTGTTGAAAGCTTCTCCTGTTTGTTCAATTTGATTTGTACCTTTTTCGACTTCTTCATAACCTAATTCTAATGAGCCTGTCACTTCTGTTGTTTCTTTTTGGATATTTCCAACAATGCTCGTGATATCTGTCACAGATACAGCTACTTGCTCTGCCAATTTCCTTACTTCGTCTGCTACGACGGCAAAACCCTTACCATGTTCCCCGGCACGTGCAGATTCAATTGCTGCATTAAGTGCTAGTAAGTTCGTTTGTTCTGCAATATCCTTAATGACAGATACTAATTTAGAAATTTCTTTTGATTGTACGTCAAGCCCTCTCACTTTAGAAACTGTATTCTTTACTAAATTGTTCACTTTGTTCATTTGCTCTACAGATTCGATCATTAATTTGCTACCATCATTTGTGACTAACAATATATCCTCAGAAGATTCTTTCACTTGGTCACCTAATTGTGTCGCACCATCGATGTTTTTTGCAAAAACATTCATATTTGACGCTACTTCACTCGCATGATTTGCTTGTGTTTCTGAACCTGAAGCTAATTCTTCCATTGTTGTTGCAATTTGTTCTGTTCCTTGTCTCACTTCATTTGCCGACTGATTCAATTCTTCACTTTGTGCTGTAACAGTGTCAGATACATCAGCTATTTTCTTAATCATCGTACTCAAATTACTATACATCGTATTTATTGATAATGCTAACTGACCAATTTCGTCTTTCCCACTATAATTAATTGGCTCAACTTGTAGATTGTTATTAGCAATCTGATCACTTACATACACCACTTCTTGAATATGTGAAGAAAGCCTTCTACTCACTACCACAATAAGTCCGATACTAATAATAATAGAGATAACTACTGCAATATAAAGGACATACATTGATACTTGTTGACTATTTTTTGCAATAATCGTTGCATCTTCTCTTTGCTTTCCTACAAGTTCTGTTAATTGATCTAGTAAGCCTACTGCTTGTGATTGTAATTCTGTAGCTTCAATAGATTTCTGTCCTGCGATTCCCATTTCACCTTGTTTAACATAATTGATGATTTGTTCAAAACTTTCATTTACTTGATCATCTAATGCCGTAATTTGATTCATTAATTCTCTTTCTTCTTTAGTATCGATTGTCGGCTCAAGTTTTGCTTCTAACTTATCAAATGCCTCTTGTCTTTCCGCATATTCTTCCTCTACCTTAGTTTCTTGAGTCTCCATATATTTATAGATACGAATACCTTTTGCTCTTAGCAATGAACCCATTTCCGTTACATCTACAGCTCTGTCACTCCGACGATCTAAAGCATCAATTTGGTCGCCTGTTTCCTTTAAAAAAATAGAGACGATGATTGTTGATACTAAAAATAATAAAAGAACGATACTTAGAATAATTCCGTATTTTGTTCCTATCTTTAAATTGTTTAATTTACTTTGGGATTTTCGCTTTTTCATCATACTTTCCTCTCATACCTGATTTATAGTCATGTTCAGTAGTACTATTCTATCATTATTTTCGAATCATTACTAGTTTTTTCGCTTTATTCGACAAGTGATTTACTTATTTATTTTTAGCAACTTTTTCGTTAGAATAAATAGAAAAGGAGCGAGATGTATGAGTATACGTTTAATTGCTGAGAATGCGATTATGATACATTTTAATGAAGAAATATCTGTAGCTTTGTTAGAAAAAATACTAATAGTAAAAAAAGTAATAGAAAAGAACTTACAATCTTCTATAACTGAAATCGTTATCGGGTATAATTCTCTAGTTATCTATTTTGACCCAATTACAACTCATCCGTATAATCTCTTAGAAAAATTAAAGAAGATGAGATATCCAGATGAATTATTGCTATTCTCTCCTTCTACACACCATATTCCCGTTTGTTATGAGGAGTCGTTTAACAAAGACCTTTCATTTGTTGCAACATACCATAACATAACAATGGAAGAAGTGGTTCATTTACATACTTCCAATCAATATACCGTTCATTTTTTAGGTTTTTCACCTGGTTTTCCTTTCTTGGGTGGAATAGATGATCGTATTGCTACACCAAGAAAAGAAATACCAGACATATCTGTTCCAGAAGGTTCTGTTGGCATTGCCGGGTCACAAACAGGTATTTATCCAAGTATGTCACCAGGTGGTTGGCAAATTATTGGACGCACACCTATTCCCTTAGTAAATGTAGATGAAGAAAAGCCCACATTATTTCAACCCGGAGACAACGTACATTTCTACCCTATTACTAGTAAAGAATTTGAAGATATACGAAAGCGACTGATCACTTATGAAGATAATTGAAAAAGGCTTAGCTACAACAATTCAAGATCTTGGGAGATTCTCTTATCGTTCTTTAGGATTTCCAACAAGTGGACCTATGGATAGCTTTGCAATGAAAATTGCAAATTTTCTGGTTGGTAATCACGAAAATGCTGCAGTATTAGAAATGTGTCAAATTGGTGTTACAGTCGAATTTCTTCATGATACTGTTATCGCTTGTACTGGAGCTCCAATGGATATATATTTGAATAAACAAAAAATTGAATTGTATCGTCCTATACAAGTTAAAAAAGGAGATTCCCTACGTTGTTTATCATGCAAAACGGGTATGTATACATATCTTGCATGTAAATATGGAATTGCCTATCCTACTATTTTAAAAAGTCGTTCATCACTTCCAAGAATAAAGGATGTCCGCAACACGATTACAGAAAATTGTGAGCTTCCTATTCAAGCATACACACATAAGGGTATGTTTAATTGGAAAATAGATAAAAAACTATTTGACTACATGAAATCAAAATACATTACGATTAGATATATAGAAGGGATACAAAGCGATTGGTTTGCATCGTCACTTGAAAATCATACATGGAAGATCACTTCCCAATCTAATCGTATGGGCTATCGATTAAATGGGCCTCCAATTAGATTAAAAAACGAAAAACAACTTTTTTCAGAGCCAGTTCAATTTGGCGCGATTCAGGTTCCACCGAATGGACAACCAATTGTGATTATGGCAGACGGACAACCAACTGGTGGGTATCCTAAAATTGGTCAAGTGATTCAAGCAGATTTAGCTAAATTGGCTCAAGCAACCATATTTACATCCATTACATTTCAAAAGGTTTCTATTGAATATGCACTTGAAACATGGAAGCATACTCATCATGATTTACTTCAATTAAAATATGTTTTATTAGAGAAATGGAGGGAATTCTAATTGGAATTAAACTGTGATATCGGAGAAGATTATGGTCAATATACGTTTCATAATGATGAACAATTACTACCATATGTGAATGCAGTGAATATTGCTTGTGGATTTCATGCAGGTGATTTTCAATCTATTGCTAAAACAGTAACACTTGCAAAAAATCATCATGTCCATATTGGTGCCCATCCTGGTTATCCTGATATTCAGGGGTTTGGGAGACGTGCGATTCACTTTTCTGCTGACGAGATTTATCATATGATGCTTTATCAATTAGGTGCAATTGATGCTTTTGTCAAAGTAAAAGGTACCACATTACATCATGTCAAACCGCATGGAGCATTATATAATAGTGCCTCAACAAATGAACTCGTTGCAACTGCAATAGTAAATGCGATTTATGACTATAATCCAGAGTTATTACTATATGGTCTGTCAGGAAGTGTACTTGCTACTATTGGAGAAGAAAAAGGATTAGTTGTGAAGCATGAAGTATTTGCAGATAGAACCTATCAAGCCAATGGTACACTAACAGATAGAAAAGAGACAAATGCTTTAATAGAAGATGAAGAACTAGCACTCGAGCAAGTGAAAACTATGCTTTACCATCAAAAAGTAAAAACAATAAAAGGACATTATATCCCTATTAAAGCAGATACGATTTGTGTACATGGTGACACCCAAAAGGCTATTGTTCTGATCAAGAAAATTCATCCATTATTACAGAATTAATTTTCATTTGACTTAGTCATATAATGAGCCAGTCTAATATTGTATTATCCATCATAAAATACCAGACTGGCTCTTTTAATACGTCATTTCTTTCTTTTCTTATTTATAAATAAGAAAGAAAGGAATACCACTAATAGTAAACTTACTAGTCCGATTACAATATAAGTAGTATTATTCGCTTCGTCCGTCTCTTCTTTCGTGTTTACTTCTTCAACTTGACTCTCTTCCTGTACTTGGTTCTCTTCTACTTCTGGTTGATTTACTGCCTCTTTTTCCATTTGTTCTGGAATAATATCTTCTAATGCAGTGATTAAAAATGTAGCATCCGTATCATTCGTTAACTGTTCCTTCGATTGAAAAGAAACGCCGTTATTCTCAGACTTCGCTAAAACTACTGTATCATCATTTACTGGTTGAATGGAGTATGCTTTTTCATCAGACATTCCTGGAACTAAGCGAAAACTAGCAGCATCTTTAAATGCATCAGTACCATCATTCTTTTTTAACCTTATGTAGTCACCTTCTTTAACTAAATAGAAGCCAGGATTATTTTCTGATTGAAATGATACTACATTAACATGATTTGATTGATTCAATGCTGGTGTCTGATACCAACGATAATTATAATTCACTTCTTCTTTCTCTTCTAATGATAAAAATAATGTTTGTTCTTTTAATGCGAGATTCGTATCAATCAATTGTAGCATGTAACTTGGTCCCGATACTCCAGATGCAGTAGGAGTAATAGGCGCTATCGTTCCATCTTCAAAATAATGCAAATCTTCTATTGACACAGATCTTCTAAACTCACCACCATTAGGTAAAGAAGCGGTATGATAAACGAAATAGTTTTGCTCTTGGAAATGTAAAATAGCTGGGTGACTCGTCGCACTATTTGATAATCGATTCATTATTTTTCCTTTAAATGTCCATGGCCCTTCAGGACTTGTTGCCATTGCATAACCAATTTCCTCGGGGTAATTCATTGCAAACGTTAGATAATAATTACCTTCATATTTATCTAACCAAGGACCTTCTGTAAAGCTACCATCTAAGTTGTTTATCTCTATCCTCTTAATATCTCCGTCTATTTCAATCATATTATCTTTCAACTTTGCATAATATAAATGCGTATTCCCCCAATACATATAAGCCTCTCCATCATCATCAACATACACTGTTGGATCAATATCGTCCCACGGGTCTGTTCCCATATGTTCAGGGTCTTCTGTCATACTTGGACTGATTAAAGGGCCCCCAATTGCGTCTTTCCATCCTGTTACAGGATTATCTGATGTCGCAACACCAATTGCATAACCTGGTTCTGTTGCATCATTATTTCTTACTGTTACATACCAATAAAATACACCATTTTTTTCGACTACTTGAGATGCCCAAGCCGAATCATGTTTTGCCCAATCAAAGGCTTGTCTATCAAGAGAACCTTCTAATTTCCAATTTTCTAAATCAATGGATGAGTATATATTCCATTTTTTCAGCACAAAGAAAGAATCATTCGTTGTTGCTTCATCATGTCCAGTATACAAATAAACCTTGCCATCATGAACTAATGTCGCCGGATCTGCAGTATACGTATCTTTAATAACTGGGTTGTCTGCATATATGTAAATAGGAAATAAAAAAAGCAATAGACTAATAAAAACAATTTTCTTCATGTTCTTCCCCCCTTTTTCATTATATATACGCTTACATTATATCGAACTGATGCGTATAACTCAATTTTTCTATAGTAAGAGTTGCATACAAAAGAGAAAGCGTCCGGATAGAATGGAACGATGAAAAAAGGCTTGATAATAAGCCTTTTTTCAAATTATATATATTCATATAAGTACAATCGTTTACTATTTTTTGATTATATGACTAACGATAATGATATTTTAATAAACATTTATCAAGAAAATCAGTTGGTAATGTCTTTACAGCATATTGCCAAATGCGGATATGAATAAACGCGAATATAGAGAAGAATAAACTAATTGTGTATGGAAAGAGATAAACAATGATTCCAAATCCAATACTGATGCAAACTAAAAATATCATTTGTGGTAACAAACGAAATGTCACAACAACACCATTTTGCAATAAATGCACACCCTTTAAATGTGTAGACACTGTGAGTGGTATGATAGCAATTAATGTACACACAAACAGTCCTAAAAGAAAAAATACTATATTTCTAAAAATAAAATCAATTTTCACTAATGTCAAGAACTCGTTTGTATATCCACTAACTGATAAAAGAATAATCGACACTACTATATATGTCATAAAATAACGATATTGTTTGAGATAATACTTAAATGAATAGAGAAAGGATTCTCCAAAAGCTATTGTTATTCCATTACGATACCAATCTAATATAACGGTATACATTGCTAAAGTAGCAGGAATAATTGTAATAATACCTAATGAAAAAAAGAACCATACGAATTGTAATGCAATAAATGAGGCTATGATGTGTAATACTTTCAATAGTAATGACTGTTCTTCCATTGTTCCATCACCCATTCCATCATATGTCGTTATTATTAATTATTATTTCCTTTCTTACAAAGATTAAACCAGATTATGTGTAAAAGTTACTTGCTAAAATAATAGTAAATGATGTAAGAACACTATTTTACATAATAAAAAGAGTCCTTCCATTAATAGGAAAGGACTCTTTTTATTATTTCATTTCTGGAATGACTCTGACTTCTTTTTTCATCTCTGATTGACATATAGGACACGCAGGTTCTTTATCAAATGAATAATTCTCACGCATCCAGCCTTGACAATCATCACTCACACAAGACCATACATTTGTTTCTACATTATTAACCGGTTCTTTCTGATTATTAAAATAAGCCATAAGGCACTCCCTTTCATGGGTACTACTTCTATTATACGCCTAATTACAAATAAATACAAAGTTATCTACAAAAGCGTAAGTGCCCGTTTAGAAACGTAGTGACTGGAGTAAATCAAACAAAATAAAGATATTTTAATCCTTTAATAACGTATCAAAAACTTCTTTCGTCATATCATCATTTTTAGAAGTAGCTGGTATAAGAATGATTTGATTTCTAAATACATCTGAACCACTAAACACATCTAGCTTAGATGCTCTTATGCCATAAATTGTACCCGTACCAAAATCTAACAATTCTACCCCTTTACTTTCTAATTTACTAATCGTATAGACATCTTCAATAGGCTTTAATCCTTCTTGTTCAATTAAATCTAATGCCATTGCCTCATCTGTAATCATAAAGTCCACCATACCTGTCGCAGTTCTAGCAATAAACTTTTGCACTTGTTCATAAGACTGCTCAGATAATCCGCCACCTTGATATGCAATATTATCAATAGAAAATGTAAATTCATCAAAATGTTCTTGATTGATTTGTACAGATAATTCATTGACTTGATCATACGTAACAGGTGCAACGACCATCGCATTAAAATATACTTCATCTTCCTTAACTATATTCGTAATGATAGAAACTATTACAAATATGAGGACAGCAATGCCGATAATATGTAATTTATAGTATTCCCATATATAGTCTACTGCTTCTTTAAAAGACATCGTTTTCAATGTTTCTATCAATTTTTTCATTTCTATCTTTCCCCCTATGACTCTCTTTGCATCTACTACAAAAGTATATCACAAAAGTAAGGGGTTTCGCCTATATCAGTAGTTTTTCCATAAACTTTACTAAATTATACTAATTGATTTTTCAACCATTGATAGGAATTCTCACCATTAATTTGATGTCCACCCTCAAAGATATGGTAATCAAATTTTTCTGGTCGATGATCATAAGCTTCTTTAATTTCTTGAATAGCTGCCATTACTGTCTTATTCGGAAAAATAGGGTCGTGTATGCCCGCCTCAATAAATAGTCCTCTAGGAGCAATTAATGATATCCATTCAGGTAATTCCGCGTAATTTAATATACCTGGAATGTAATTATCTATGCAATGACGCATTGCCATGATACTGCCTTGAAAAGTATTCGTAAAGCCTGTTAAGACCGTTGCTTTTACACGTAAATCAAGTGCTGCTGTATAACTAGTAACTAATGCACCTCCTGAAAAGCCCATCATACCAATTCGATCTGGATTCACATCTTGACATGTCTCGATATAGTTTAATATTTGCCTTGCTTCCCAAATTCTCAATCCTGCCAATGTTTTTCCTTCCATTAACAAACTTGTCGCCATAGATTCACATGAATTTGGCTTTCCTTGTTCTTTATCACGCGTTAACATTCTATCACCAAAACCTATGACTTCAGGTGCGAAAACTTTTAAACCTTTTTTTACTAATTGTACAGCAAAATGTTGGTGAATACCGTCATTTGATAGATCTTCTTCTCCATTTGGTAATAGACCAACAATTTCTTTTACACCATAACCGTGTCCATGTAACGCTAGCACAGCAGAATAATTGTCTTTGGATTCTTTTGGTGTTAAAACATACATTTTTATTTCTAATATATTTGTAATCGGTATACTTATAAGTTCTCTTGTGTACGATTCAAAATGCTTTGTTTCTATTATACATCCTTCTTTATATACTCTTTCTTCTTCAAGCTTAGAAAAATCACCCAATAATTTAAGTAAACTCATTTTCAAAGTCAATTTACGTTCTACTGGACCTACCGCTTTAACTGTTTCATTTAGTGCTTGTATATAGAATTGTTCAAAAAGTTGATCTAATTGATTACTCATCTTTACAACTCTCCTTAAATTTAGATTCATCCTCAAATGAAAGCGTTTAACAATTAATAACATTATAACGAACTTTTATTTTATAGAAAAGCAATCCAAGCATAAATTTTTAGGTTTTTTAATTTAAAGCTCTAAAAAAGCCAGAGAACACCCACTTACGTAGATAAAATCTCTGGCATTTGGTATTAAAGATTTTTTTTCATTTGATTTAAAAATGACTTAGGGAAATTTGCTTCAAAGCGAACGATTTTTTTTGTATCTGGATGTTTAAATGCCAAAATTTGTGCATGCAAACCTAGTCGCTTGATAGGATTTGTTTTGGCTCCATACTTCTTATCTCCTACAATAGGATTACCTAAATCGTGCATATGAACCCTTATTTGATTTTTGCGTCCTGTATCCAATTTAACTGTTAATAATGTATTGTGATTACTTCTTTTCTTAACATGATAATGTGTAATGGCTAACTTTCCATCTTGAGGTGTATCACTAGAATACATTTTATATGTCTTCGTTTCTTTTAACCAAGACTTAATTGTACCATCTTCTTTTGCTACTTTCCCTTCCACTAATGCAATATATGTTCTCTCTTCTACTATGTGTTTCCAATTATTTTGTAAGTATTGTTTCGCTTTCTCTGTTTTTGCTAAGACCATTACTCCTGATGTTTCTTGATCTAATCTGTGTACAATAAAGACACGATTTTTCGGATGAAGTTTCTTTACATATGTTGTCAATTGTTTATATGCGGTCAACTCATTATCTTTACCTGAAGCCATAGACAATAATCCTGCCCCTTTATTAATTACAATGATACTATCATCTTCATACAATATACTCATATTTTGAAACACTGCAGCTTTTGCTACTTTGTTTGTTGTAATTTCTATCTTGTCACCAATTTTTAATTCATAATTATGTTTGGTCACTTGTATGCCATTTACATACACTTGCCCTCTTGTAAGTATCGATTTAATTGCATTACGACTTTTATTCTCTAGTGTCTTTAATAAATATTCCAATAATAGTTCATTTGTCTTTACTGTATCAATCATTGAACGCTGCGTTTTTTCCATAATGAACTCCTTTACGTGTGCATTTCGATCTTTTTTAATTATCTATGAAAGAAAGTGAAGAATGTCTTATACGATTCTTCACTTTCTAACTGATTTTTAATGGAAAAGATCCGACTCTTTGGCTTTTTTCCTCAATTGGTTTGTATATTTGTTTATCGGTGCTTTTAATACTGTCCCTATAATTAATGCTACTACACCGAATAGCACTAATGGAATAAGTGAACTTGTTACTTTTTGCCATACAATGCCACCAACTGCTTCTCTCATTAGATCAATAGCGTAAGTGAAAGGTAACATCGGATTAATAAATTGGAAGAAATTAGGTAATAAATCAACTGGATATGTTCCCCCTGCTCCAGCAATTTGTAATACTAATAAGACAATAGCTAATGCCTTTCCTACATCACCAAATACAGAAACTAATGTGTAGACAATGGTGATGAAAACAACACTAGATATCAGTCCAAATACAACAAAAAGAAACGGCTCCGCTACATCGACTTTCAATAAGAACAAATCACCTAGCGTTACAATTAATGTTTGTAAAATACCAATCGTATAAAATGTCATCAATCTACCAAAGTACATTTGTCTTTCTGTGTATGTTGTCACTAAATGTGGTTCTGTTGATAATAGCGAAATTAATAGCAATCCACCAACCCAAATTGCCAAAATTGTATAAAATGGTGTCATTCCAGTACCATAATTAGCAATTGGGAACACTTTATTCGTTTCTAATAATACAGGTTCTTCAAAAAAGCTTTTCTCTGCATCTGGATCGTTTTTAAGTAGTTCAATAATCTCTTTTAAATCCGTTTCGCCTTGAATTTCTCTAATTTTGTCTGCAAGTTCATTTACCTTTGTACTAACATAAGGAAATTGGTCATTTACATATTGAAGCATATCTGTTCCTTCATTCAAATTTCCTTTTGTTCTATTTAGCATATCATACAATTCAGGAATTGTTTCTTTTATTTCCTCTAATATACTTTGAGCACTAGTAAGTGTATTTTCTGCCTGCTCAATCTGTTCTTCTATCTTCGGTACTACTGTTGTAACAAAATCATTCAAGAAACTATCTACTTGTTTGTTAGCAGATTCCGCTAATTTCTGTAATTCATCCCATTTCGCTTGGATATCTTTTTCTTTATCTTGTATTAATTGATTTACTTCTTGTATTGTTGTTAAAGTTTGTTGTAAATTATTTTCTATGTTTGTTAATGTTTCAATAGCTTGGTCGATTGTTTCATTGCTCACACTTTGGGATGGATTTCCTTCTTCATCTGTATTTTCTTCATTATTTTGTGCTTTTATTAATTCAAGTAATTCTTTTACATTTTGGATATTCTCAATAGATGTTTGAAGATTACCTTCTATTTGCGCTATTTGCTCAGATGCATCAATGGATGGATTATTATCATTCATAAGCTCATCTATAAATTGATGTGCTTCATCTATTGCATTCTCCATTGATTCTAATTCTTTTTCCATCGTTGGTTTTGCATCTTGAAATCTTTGTTTTGCTGTATTAATTGTAGCAATCGTATCATTAATTGTAGCTAAACCTGTATCTGTTCCATTTTCTACTTCTGGTAATAAATTATTTGCTTTGTTTAATATATCTCCTGCACTGCCAGCATCTTGCAATGACTCTGTAATGATTTGAGATATTTCTGGTAAATTCTCTTCTAGTGTAAAGATATAATCCTCAAATTTTTGAATATCTGGTGTTGCATTTTCAATTTCTATTCCAATGTCATTAAAAATGGTAAAAATAACACCATTTACTGTAGAGATAAATTGGCTTGTCATTTGTTCTACAATGACACCTGCTCCTTTGTCTGTAATCTTTGGAGCAATTGCATTGATTTTTTCGTTCACAAAGTATTCTACATTTGCTTTTTTAGGTTGATCGGATATTACTGTACCTAAATTCTCTGAAAAATGTTCTGGTATAACGATATAGGCATAATAATTTCCCAACTCTAATTCATCTTTTGCTTTTTGTCTTGAAACAAATTGCCAATCCATCGTTTCATTCTTTTTTAATTCTGTTACTAAATCGTCACCGACATGAATCGCTTCATCTCTTACGGTTGCTCCTGTATCTTCATTGACAATACCTATCTTAATATTTTCCGTTTTCCCATACGGGTCCCATGATGCTTGAATATTCATCCATGCATATAATGATGGTAATAAGATTAATCCACCAATTAGTATTGCAGCAACCCAATTCGTAGAAATATTCTTCAAATCCGAAAAAAACAATTTTATACTTTCCTTCAAGTTAATCGCCTCTTATTGCAGTATTTTTTCCATTTGGATATTATACCACCAAACAAGAATAGATTACTAATAATATAAAAAAACTCACATACCCTTAACAATAAGGTGGATGTGAGCACAATATAATTCACAATGTATTTATTTTTTTGTCCAATCAAAATCTATTGCACGAAGAAATGCTTTAGCAAGTATCGTATGTCCTGTTGCATTAGGGTGAATTCGATCCCACGCAATAGCTGCAGGATAAAGCTCTGTAAATACAGATTGAAATGCTTGTTGTGTATCAATTAATATTGCATCATATTCTTTCGCTAAACGCTTAATCACATCGCCATATTGATCCATCTTTATTCTCATTGGGTCTTGAGAATTCGGTTCGATATAAAATGGTGTTAAAAATACAAGCTGCTTTGTTACTTTTCTAGCACTTTCGATGATTTCTCTTAATGTATTTTCATATTCATCTATGTATACATGATGATCTTTAATAAATGGTGAATCAAATTGTCTCCACACATCATTGATTCCTATCATAATAGATAACCAATCAGGTTGTTGACAAATTACATCTTCTTCCCAGCGCTTCTTTAAGTCTCTTACTGTATTGCCAGATACCCCTTTGTTGACAACTCTAATTTGAAGTTCTGGATATGTAGATTGTAAAAACGCATCCACAATCGATACATAGCCATTACCTAATGCTTGGAAGAGACCTTCTCCATCAGGTTTTGCT
>JAJUGF010000002.1 GCA_029268495.1 Gracilibacillus sp. | reverse complement strand
CCATTATTTTTTCTTTTAAATTCTCATCAAATGTTCCTGACTTAATCATGCTAATCTCAAATTTATATGGCGCTTTTTTATTTTTTTTATCTTCTCCGACATAAGGAGTTTCTAATATTTTTGGTAAATCACTCAATTGCGGGTGATGTACAATATGATGTAATGCTTTATAGCCAATATGCCCAAAGCCTATGTTTTCATGACGGTCTTTTCCTGCACCTTGTACATTTTTACTATCATTCACATGCACTACTTTAATTCGATCAATACCTATTATTTTATCAAATTCATTTAGCACGCCGTCAAAATCATCTACAATTTGGTATCCTGCATCATGAATATGGCATGTATCCATACAAATCGATAATTTCTCATTGTGTGTGACACCATCTATAATGCGAGCTAATTCTTCAAATGTTCGTCCGATTTCGCTTCCTTTTCCTGCCATTGTCTCTAAAGCAATTTGAACGTCTTGTTTTGGATCTAATACTTCATTTAAACCTTCTATTATTTTTGCAATTCCTATATCTGCACCTTCACCAACGTGTGCACCAGGATGCAAAACGATTTGCTTTGCACCAATTGCTTCAGTGCGGTCTATTTCACTTTTCAAAAAGTTAACACCCAACTCAAATGTTTCTTTTTTCACAGCATTACCAATATTTATAATGTATGGTGCATGCACTACAATATCAGTAATCCCATGTTCCTTTAAATGCTTTGTCCCTGCTTCAATATTTAGTTCTTCAATTGCTTTTCTACGTGTATTTTGAGGAGCGCCTGTATAAATCATGAATGTGTTTGCTCCATAAGATACTGCCTCTTCACTTGACCCTAATAACATTTTTTTCCCACTCATCGAAACATGTGAACCTATTTTTAACATGTGCTACTCTCTCCTATACTACTTCTTTTTGAAAGTTTTACGTTGTATTTTCTTTTTCACTTTTTGCTGCTCATATTTCATTTTTTTCTTATAGCCTGGTTTTACTTTTTTAGGCTTTCTTATTTGCTGCCATGCTTGTTTTTCTGTCTCATTTTCATACTTTATTCTATTTTGACGAGCATTATAAGCTTTTGTTTCTTGCCATTCACCTTTAATAATATCGTAAAAAGTATACGTAATACCTTTCTTTTCTAGTCGTTTGACTAATTCTAAATCTTGCTCAGTGAACAAACTTATTGCTGTACCTTCCATGCCTGCTCTCGCCGTTCTACCTACTCGATGTATATAAAAACTCTCTTCTTTAGGTAATTCAGCATTGATAACATGACTTACCCCTTTAATATCAATGCCTCGCGCTGCTAAATCAGTGGCTACAATGTATTGATATTTCAAGTTTTGTATTTCTTTAAGCACTCTTTTTCGTTCTCTTTGAGCTAATCCACCATGAATTAATCCGACATTTAAACCTTTTGTCTGTAATTCACTCGCCAGTTCATTCGCTTTTTCTTTTCCATTTGTGAAAATTATCGCTAAATATGGCTGTATTACTTTGGAAATATCCATAATAACAGATGCTCTGTCTCGATGTTTCAATGGAATCATACGATGTTCCATTTTCTCTGGAGCTAGACGATCATCAATTTTAATATATTTTGGTGCATGCAAATATTTTTTAAGAAATGGTTGTAATTTTTCGGGAATTGTTGCCGAAAAAACCATTACTTGTATGTTTGGATCTGCTTTTGTTAATATTTGATCAATTTCATTCATCAAACCTAGTTCAAGCATTAAATCTGTTTCGTCGATTACAAATGCATTTGCTGTGTATACATCCAAAATATTTTCATTCAGTAAATCTAATAATCGTCCAGGTGTCGCAACAATTATATGTGGAATTTCTTTCATCTTATCGATCATGCGTTTTTTATCTGTTCCACCAATGATTAATTTAGCTCGAACACTCTCTTCTTTGTCGGCAAATTGTAGTATTTTTTTTACTTCATCGTAAATTTGAATTGCTAATTCACGTGTAGGTGCTGTTAATACAACCTGAGTAGTATTTGAATCCAAATCTAAATTATTTAATAATGGAATTAGAAAAGCATGCGTTTTTCCAGAACCAGTTTCTGATTGACCAATTATATTTTTTCCTTTTAATGCATCCGGAATGACTTGTGCTTGAATATCTGTTGGCTCATAAAAATGTAACTGATCAATGACATGATTCATCCAGTCATTAAGTGCATATTGTTTAAATAAATGTTTTTCCATGTTAATCTCCTTTTAACTAACAATTTATCTTTGTCAATTAGTTGAATTACCTTTATAATAATAAGTATTGGGTAAATAAATGTCCATTATTATTTATTCTACTTGATATGTGATCTAAAGTACAGAGGGGGAACCACAATGGAAGTAATTAAGATCGCTCCGAGGGGATATTGTTATGGGGTTGTTGATGCAATGGTGATTGCACAAAACGCTGTGAAAGATCCTAATTTACCTCGTCCTATATATATTCTTGGTATGATTGTTCATAATTCTCATGTGACAAAAGCATTTGAAGAACAAGGTGTTTTTACTTTAGATGGTAAAAATCGTTCTGAATTATTAAATGAAATTGAATCTGGAACAGTTATTTTTACTGCTCATGGTGTCTCACCTGAAGTAAAGAAAAAAGCTGAAGCAAAAGGTCTCACTGTTCTTGATGCAACTTGCCCAGATGTAACAAGAACGCATGATTTAATTAGAGAAAAAGTAAAAGAGAACTATCAAATTGTGTATATAGGCAAAAAAGGACATCCAGAACCTGAAGGTGCTATTGGAGTCGCACCTGATAACGTACATTTAATTCAAACAGAAGAAGATGTCCAAACACTTACCATTGATAAGAATGCTAAAATTCTTGTCACAAACCAAACAACGATGAGTCAATGGGATGTCTATGATGTCATGCTGAAAGTAAAAGAAAAATACCCACAAACAGAAATGGAACAAGAAATTTGTATGGCGACACAAGTGAGACAAGAAGCCGTTGCTGAACAAGCTAAAGATGCCGATTTAACATTAGTTGTAGGTGACCCAAGAAGTAATAATTCAAATCGTTTAGCTCAAGTTTCCATGGAACATGCTGGGACGAAAGCCTATCGAATTGCTGATGTAACGGAAATTGATTTAGATTGGTTAGCCGATGTAAACAAAGTGGCTATAACTGCAGGTGCGTCTACACCAACACCTATCACTAAGGAAGTAATTAAATTTATTGAACAATACGATAGTGATAATCCAGATACATGGGACAAGACATCTAAAGTAAAAAAAGATAAGATTCTTCCAAAGGTAAAAGTAAAATGAGTACTAAACAAAAACTAAAAGCGCCTGTTTAACTATATATCAGGCCTTTTAGTTTTTGAATATTCCTTCTTTTTTATTAGCTGTATTGAAATGGATCTGTTGAAAGCTCAGAGGTAATTACTTGAATAGTTGAAGGTAAAATAGCCATTTTATCTTCAAAGTACTTTTTAACCCCTTCTTTCATCACCTCTTCTATATGATGACCAGGATCTATTAATGTGATTCCTTGTGCAAGAGCGTCTTGCGCTTCATGAAAAGATAAATCCCCTGTAATGAAACAATCTGCTCCTTTTTTAATTGCATCATTAATATAACTTTTACCACTACCACCTAGGATAGCAACAGTAGTAATCGTTGTATTCCTATCACCAACAAATCTTACACTATTTACATGAAAAGCCTTTTTTACAATTTCTAAAAGCTCGTCTAACGTACATGACTGATTCAAGGTACCGATTCTACCCAAGCCTAATGAGGTTCCAGTATTTTTAAGTTGGAATACATCATAAGCCATTTCTTCATACGGATGTACAGACTCTATTTTTGAGATAATCGTATGCAATTGACTTTCTTTCACAAGTGTTTCTATTTTGTCTTCTGCTACACGTTCTACAAACCCTGCTTTTCCAATATAGGGATTTGTCCCTTCAAGTGGTTTAAATGTACCCGTTCCGTTGGTTCGAAAAGTACAATGACTGTAATTCCCAATAAAACCAGCTCCACTTTCACCCAATTCTTCGACAATTACATCTGTATGAGAAGATGGTACATAGATAACTAATTTGTATAATTTTTCTTCTATCATCGGATGGAGAACTTTACTATTTTCTAATCCAATTTTTTCAGCTAATAAGTCGTTCACTCCTCCAGATACAATATCTAGATTGGTATGTGCTGCATAAACAGCAATATCATGTTTAATTAATTTTTGAATAATTTTACCTTTGAAATTAGTTAAATTAATTGCTTTTAGCCCTTCAAAAATAAGCGGGTGGTGAGCAATAATCATGTTTACATTGTTTTTTAACGCTTCATCTACGACTTCTTCTGTAACATCTAATGTAATCATCAATTTGTCCACTTGCATTGTTTTATCTCCTACAAGAAGACCCACATTATCCCAAGATTCCGCATAATGTAATGGAACCCATTGTTCAAAAAGGTCAATGATTGCTTTAACAGTAGTATTACTCACCCTCAAGAACCTCCTTAATCCAGTCTATTTCCTCATTCCATTTCTCGATCTTTTTAACTGGTGGTTGTGTTGCTTTTTTCATTTCATTAATTAATTTTGTCCTTTTTTCAAGTTCATTTTGCCAATATGTCATAAATACATGATTTTTTTCAACCATAAGGTATGGACCAAACATGACTTCTTTTTCTGATAGACTTATTTTTTGACTTGTTCGATCTGCGACAATAATTTCATAGATATAGCCATCTTCTTCTGTAATCTCTTCATTCGTTATATAAAATTGATTCGATACTAACCAGTTTCTCACAATAGCCCCATCAATGTTTGGTTGTAATATCAATCGGTTTACACCTGATAAATATGAAATTCCATTATTTAAAATAGTACGAATTAATTTCCCGCCCATTCCACATATAGTGACTTGATTCACATTATCTGATTCATCTAATATCTCTAATCCATTTCCTTTTCTTACATCTATCCGATGTGAAAGTTCATTCATTTCAACAGTTTGCTTTGCACGGTTGTATGGCCCTTGATTTACTTCTCCAGCTATTGCAGTTGCATCCTCGTCACTTAGACACACAGATACAGGCAAATATGCATGATCTGATCCAATATCAGCAAAGTGAATTGGTTTTTTTAAATATTTTTTTATATGTTCTAACCTTTTTGATAACATACGACAAAACCTTTCTATGTAAATGTGAGAAAAAGCTTTCTGCGTATATACAGAAAGCTTTTTCATACTATGTAGGAAATTATTTAACACGACTAATAATCTTCTACTGTTAGAAATCAATACATGATGTAATGTGGTTGTTTAGTGTGCTTCAGCAGCTTCTTCCTCAGAATCTCCGCCTTCTTCTCCTTCTACAAGCCACTTAGCCAAAACTTTTGCTTCTTCTGCAGAAACAAAACCACCTTGCATAGCTGTACCTTCAATACCATTATTAATGATATTTTCTACATCTTCTACAGAGTACTTGCTTCCTAAATCTTGAAGGCTAGGAGCTGATGCACCTTCTAAATCCCCACCATGACATCCAATACAACTTTGGGCAATTGCTTCAGGATCTTCTACAACTGATTCTGCATCGCCACCTCCATTAGCAATTTCATCTTGTTTATCAAGACCAATAACGGAGAAGATAATCATTGCTAATATACCTAATACTGCAATCAAAGCGAACGGAATTATCGGATTTTTCATTTTGACTTTTCCTCCTTTACATATTGAATTCATTTTTTTCAATCATTATGTATGTATAATTTCATACAAATCCACATTCTATTTTACTGTATTATCCCTATTTAGCAAAGAGAAACCGCTAAATTTTTCGAAAAATTGTTATAAATAATAAAACCCAATCAATATTATTCCAATTATTAACACAAACACACCCGCAGCTTGCAGAAAAAATTGCTTCTTCCATTTACCGAATACAATCCAACAAACACTATTAAGCAATATCCAACTATATGTAATAATTGGAATAATAATGTATTGCATTAGCATAAGGCTAGTAGCAAACAGGAAATTTACAAATAAAATCATTACTGCATAATCATCTCTAAGATTTACATTCTTTTTAAAAATCATAATAAATACTACATTTATTATGATTACAAAAACAATACTCAATGCTTGAATAATGAGCGATTCATATAGATTAATTGTCAGTAATGTAATAAATAATGTTAATGTATTAAAAAAATAAAAAAATAAATAATACGGTGATTTTGTCCTTTCTTCTATTTCCTCATCCCCTTGACCTTCTGTATATAATGCAAGCAGAAAATCGCAGTAATGTGTTGGTAAAAGGCGATGATCTTTCCAATATTTTATTTCATTTATGATGACTTTTTTTCTTTCTGCATCCATAACATCATTCCCATATTTTTATTTCATCGTACTGTATATATATCGGCAAACAATAAAAATTATGTAGAATGATAGTCAAAAACTCACATTCCCTAACAAGGATGAATGTGAGCTTCACTCTATTTATTCTAAGAAATCTTTGAGTCGTTTACTTCTAGATGGATGACGTAATTTACGTAGAGCTTTTGCTTCTATTTGTCGAATACGTTCTCGAGTGACACCGAAAACTTTTCCTACTTCTTCTAATGTACGTGTTCTTCCATCATCTAATCCAAAACGTAATCGTAATACATTCTCTTCTCTGTCTGTCAATGTGTCTAAAACGTCTTCTAATTGTTCTTTTAATAATTCATAAGCTGCATGATCAGAAGGCGATGTTGCCTCTTGATCTTCGATAAAATCACCAAGATGCGAGTCATCTTCTTCACCAATAGGCGTTTCTAATGAGACTGGTTCTTGAGCAATTTTCAATATCTCCCTAACCTTTTCTGGTGTAAGATCCATCTCTTTCGCAATTTCTTCTGGCGAAGGTTCTCTACCTAAGTCTTGTAGTAGTTGTCTTTGTACTCGGATTAATTTGTTGATTGTTTCAACCATATGGACAGGGATTCTAATTGTACGTGCTTGGTCTGCAATTGCACGTGTGATTGCTTGTCTAATCCACCATGTTGCATACGTACTAAATTTAAATCCTTTTCTAAAGTCAAATTTTTCTACTGCTTTAATAAGACCCATATTTCCTTCTTGAATTAAGTCTAAAAATAACATTCCACGACCAACATATCTTTTTGCAATACTAACAACAAGACGAAGGTTCGCTTCCGCTAATCGTTTCTTAGCATATTCGTCGCCTTCTTCAATTCTTTTAGCCAATTCAATTTCTTCCGTAGCAGAAAGTAGATCTACACGACCTATTTCTTTTAAGTACATTCTTACTGGGTCATTTATTTTAATACCTAATGGTACACTTAAGTCATTTAAGTCGAACTCTTCTTCTTTTGAAAGTTGTTGTAATGTAGGATCCTCTTCCGTTTCACCTAAAACCTCTACACCTTGTTCACCTAAATACTCATAAAATTCATCCATTTGATCAGACTCTAATTCAAAATTAGATAATTTCTCTGCCACTTCCTCATATGCTAACACACCACGTTTTTTACCTATTTCTAACAATTGTTCTTTTGCCTGTTCTAAAGTTAATTCTGGTTCTTTAGAACGTGATGATTTATTATTCGCCATGAGTGTCCCTCCTTCCAAAAACTAACTACCTCTTTTTAACTGTTGCCTTATCTTGTTGATTTCCATCGCAATTTCTGCAGCTCGTAATGGATCTGTTTTTTCAACTGCATGTAATTCATTATTTAATTGTTTTATCTTTGCATGTCCAGTTTGTTCAGCTAGAATAATATGAATATAATCTTCTAACTCTTTTTCTGAAATATCCCAGTTACAATCAAGCAAAGATAAGTCCACAACTATTTTTTGAATTGCTTGATCTTCTATATATGTTAAAAAATGACTAGGATTCGGTTCATTTCCTTCCTCATAAAAGCCATAAAGATACGTTACAATAATCTGATGCTGTTCTAAGTTAAACTTTGATCCAATTTTGTCTTTTACTCTGTCAGCAATTTGAGCATTTTGAAGCATAAATGCAAGTAATGTTCTTTCTGCATTTAAGTATGCTCTTTGAAGAACTTTCTTCTTATTATTGTTCGTTGAATATTGATTTTCTTCATTAGTATTACCAAAGTTTGACTTGTTATCATCATTTTTTTTAACGAATTGCATTTTTCTTGACAATTCTTCTGTTAATGCATCATGTGATAATGAAAATTGCTCTGCTAACTCTCGAATATAAAAATCTCTATCAATTGGACTAGCCAATAGTGCAATTTCACTAATTATCTTATCAACATAACGTAATAATTCACCTTCTTGTCTCAAATCAAAATCATTCTTATAATATTTCATCAAGAAGGACATTTCTGTAGAAGCTGTCTGAATAATATGCTTATCAAAACTATCTGCACCATATTCTTTAATATATTGATCAGGGTCATAATTAGTAGGCAACATTGCTATTTTTACAAAACAACCGACTTTCTTTAATATCTTTAATGTTTTGAAAGTTGCTTGTTGACCTGCATTATCTCCATCAAAACAGAGAATAACTGTATCTACATATCTTCTGAGAATACTTGCATGAGTATCTGTAAACGATGTACCCAATGAAGCTACAGTATTTTCAAATCCTGCTTGAGCTAAAGCCATTACATCAGCAGAACCTTCTGTTAAAATCACTTCACTTTTTTTTCGTATTTCACTTCTTGCTTGGTCAAAATTATACAATATCTTACTTTTTTGAAACAATGGTGACTCCGCACTATTTAAATATTTCGGTTCTTGATCATCAATAGATCTACCAACAAATCCTATTGTTTTTCCAGTAATATTTCGTATAGGAAAGACAATTCTACCTTGAAACCGATCTTGATGATTTGTTGTAAAAAAACCAGATTTAATCATTAATTGACGGTGATAACCCTTTTGTTCCAAAAATTGCATAATGAAATCCTTTTTGTATGGAGAGAATCCTAGTTGAAATTTATCAATTGTTTCCTCATTAAATCCTCTGTCATACAAATACTCAAGACCTTTTTTTCCATCTTTTGTATGTTTTAATAAATGATGGTATAGTTTACTTAACAATTGGTAGGCTTCTAGTATTTTTTGTTCTTCAGAATTCGATTCTTTTGTTTCATTCGATTGATTAGATAACGTTATTTGTTGACCAGATTTCTCGGCTAGATGCTGTACAGACTGTGGAAAGGAGTATCCTTCTATCTCCATCATAAATGTAAAGACATTGCCGCCTTTTCCACAACCAAAACAATGAAAAATCTGTTTTTCTTGGTTCACTGAAAACGAAGGAGTGTTTTCAGAGTGAAACGGACATAACCCGAAATAATTTCTACCTTGCTTTTTTAATTGGACATACTCACCAACAACATCAACAATATCGTTGGAGGATTGGATAGAAGCAATTATGTCATTGTCTACTTGATTATGACTAACCATATCTATCACCATTTTTCATCATAATAATTCTTTTGTTGTATCATTTCGACATTTTTCTCCATTGTTGTAATAAAAAATAATCTATTACTTCTTTACTAAAGGTAATATCCTATTTAGCACAAATTAAACAGGTATTATTTGTCATCCATCAAACGAAAGAGATTGTCTATTCATAAGTTTGTCTATCTCATTATTCATAGTTTTTGTGTATATTCTATTTCCTTATATATTATCAATTCTACAAAAAAAGAAAAATTCCTTTTTTTTATTAATAAATATTTATTAAATCTATGTAGAACAAAATTCCATTCAATTATTCTATTCTACTTGATAAATATATAAGTAATGTGATTAAAAGGTATAACAAACTATATTGTTATAACACAAAATATAATTATAAAACAAATTATGAGTTTTTCCAACAAAAATAACTCATCTTCGAGAAGTTTCCATATTCCAATATGGATGATTAATCATATTAAGTATTAAATTTGCTGTTTCTTCCACAGCTTTATTTGAGACATCAATGACTGGACAACCTATTTTACTTATTAACGCATCAAAATATTTTAATTCTTCGTTTATACGATTAATTGTTGCATAACTCGCTTTGTCATCTAGTCCTAAACTCTTCAATCTTTCTTTACGAATATCATTTAATTTCTCAGGACTTATTTTCAAACCAATGCATTTATTTGTTGGTATTGTAAATAATGTATGGGGTGGATCTACTTCTGGGACAATTGGAATGTTTGCAACTTTTAATTTCTTATGAGCTAAATATTGTGATAATGGAGTCTTTGATGTACGACTAACACCGATTAGTACAATATCCGCTTGCGTTACACCTCTAGGGTCTCTACCATCATCATATCTTACTGCAAATTCAATTGCTTCTACTTTTCTGAAATAGTCTTCGTCTAATCTGTGAATGAGTCCTGGTTGTTCCTTAGGCTTTTTATTAAATTTCCTTTGCATTGCTTGTAACATCGGTCCCATTATATCCACACATTCTACTTCTTTCATTTCCGCTTCTTTAACTAGAAACTCTCGAAATTCCGGATTAACTAAAGTGAAACCTATCATTGCTCCTAATTGTTTTGCGTGGTAGACAACACCACGCAAAACTTCTGTATTTTCTACATATGGAATACGGTATAAATCATATTCATTTTCTTTCATAAATTGACTTAGTGCAGCTTTTGTTACAAATTCTGCTGTTTCACCAACTGAATCAGAAACAACATAAACTATTGACTTTTCCATACGCATTCCTTGCCTCCTGGATTCATTCAACTATGTGTTTGTTTCCAATTAATTTCGGTTAGATCAGCGAATTGTTTTATATCTTTTGAAATGTATGACAGTAATGCTAGTCTATTCATTTTTATCGATTCATCTTTATCCATTACCATCGTATGATCAAAAAATGCATTTATTGGTGTAACTAGCTGTGATAAGAGTTCGATTGCAACAGACGCTTTTTTATTTGTTAGTGCTTTTAAATAATCTGTGTGTATAGCTTGGTATTTTTCAAATAATGCTTTTTCTTCATTGTTTTTAAATTTCTGTGGGTCAACATCCACCTCTTCTGAAACCTTACTAGCAAGATTTAGCACACGTACAAAAGCTTCTTGTTTTGTTTTGAAAGATAGATCATTTCTTTTTTCACTTAACAAGTGTGCTTTTTCTATCATAAATGCAAACTTTTCTAGTTTCCCTGCTAACACCGCTTCTACTACGTCTTGTTCAATATTCTCTTCTTTCATAATATATGCAGCACGCTGTTTAAAAAATGTGTGTAATTGTTCGTGAATATTTGCCATTTCATCACTAGTAGTAAAATCGATATATAACTGTTGCACTTCTTTTATTAACTCACTGATATTGATATCCCAATTTCGTTCTTTCACTATTTGTACAATTCCCAAAGCTTGTCTTCTTAATGCATACGGATCTTGAGAACCACTTGGGATTAACCCAACAGTGAAACAGCCAATAATTGTATCCAATTTATCCGCAACACTGACTACAGAACCGACTAGTGATTTTGGCAATTCAGATTTAGCTGATTTCGGTAAATAGTGTTCTTCAATTGCTTGAGCTACTTCTTTATCTTCCCCAAAAATCAATGCATATTTATGTCCCATAACCCCTTGTAATTCTGTAAATTCATTAACCATATTTGTCACTAAATCAAATTTACAAATTTCAGACGCTCTAGTAACTTTTTGAGTGACATCATCTTGTAATGATAATTTTCTAGCAATAATTTTGGCAATTTTATTCACTCTATTTACTTTGTCCGCAATTGTTCCTAGCTGTTCTTGAAACACCATTTTAGATAGTTGTTGGACATTTCTCTCTATCGATAACTGCTGATCTTCTTCATAAAAGAACTGTGCGTCTTGAAGTCTTGCACGTAAGACTTTCTCATTACCTTTTGCTACTTTTTCAATATGTTGATTTGTACCATTACGCACAGCAACAAAAAATGGTTGTAGTTCAGACGTATGATTCATCACAGGAAAATAGCGTTGATGTTCTTTCATAGATGTGATTAACACTTCTTTTGGAATATCCAAAAATCTCTTCTCGAATTCTCCATAAAATACAGTTGGATATTCTACTAAATGAGTTACCTCTTCAAGCAAGCTCTCATCGATAGGAATTACCCAGTTATGTTGTTGCTCTAATTCTTTAATCTCATTTACAATTTTTTGTTGCCTTTTGTTCGAGTCCACAATAACATGTTGTTCATTTAATAATTGTTCGTACTGTTCTGGTTTGGTTATGACTGTTTTACCACCTAAAAATCTATGTCCAAATGTGTAGTTGCTTGTTTTTACATTTGTTATTTCAAAAGGGATAATCTGTTCATCTCTTAGTGCAACTAACCATTTAATTGGTCTAATATAGCGTAATGTCTGGTTAGACCAGCGCATGTTCTTAGGAAAATGAAGATCTAATATAACAGACTTAAAATCAGGTAATAGTGTATCCACAGATTGTCCTGCCGTAAATTTTTTCACAAAAATATATTCTGTGCCATTCACTTCTTTCGTGTAGATATCTTCAACACTTTTACCTTGTCCTTTTGTAAAACCTATAGCCGCTTTTGTCCAATTATTAGCTTCATCTTTTGCAATTTTTACTGCTGGACCTTTTACTTCTTCTTCTTCATCGTCTTGTTTTGTTTCTAAACCAATAATTTGCACCGCAAACCTTCTCGGTGTTATGAAAGTGTGTAATTGATCATATTTTAAACGGATAGATGCAAGCCATGCAATTGTTTTTTCGTGTAGCTGTTTTTCTGTATCTGACATAAAACGTGCAGGCATTTCTTCTAAACCCACTTCAAAAAGTACATTAGTTGTTGTCATTTGTTTTGTTCTCTCCTTTCAACATCGGGAATCCTAGCTTTTCGCGTTCCAATACATATAATTTAGCAATTTCTCGAGCTAAATTACGTACCTTACCGATATATCCAGTTCTTTCCGTTACTGAGATGACACCTTTCGCATCCAATAAATTAAATGTGTGTGAACATTTAAGAACATAATCATATGCAGGAAATACTAGACCTTTTTCCATTGTGCGCTTTGCTTCTTTCTCATATGTAGAGAACAATTCAAAAAGCATATTTGTATCCGATTCTTTAAATGTGTAGGTAGAATGTTCGAATTCTGGTTGATAAAAAATATCACCAACAGTAACACCATTCGTCCATTCTAAGTCAAATACATTTTCTTTATCTTGAATATAAGAGGCTAGTCTCTCAATTCCATAAGTGATTTCCACTGCTACTGGATTCGCTTCTAAGCCACCTATTTGTTGAAAATAAGTAAATTGCGTAATCTCCATTCCATCTAACCATACTTCCCAACCAAGACCAGCTGCGCCTAAAGTAGGATTTTCCCAGTTATCTTCAACAAAACGTATGTCATGCTCATCTGGATTCACACCTAATTTTCGAAGTGATTCCAAGTATAATTCTTGAATATTATCAGGGGATGGCTTCATGATTACTTGAAATTGGTGGTGTTGATATAATCTGTTTGGATTTTGCCCATATCGACCATCAGCAGGTCTTCTTGATGGTTCCACATATGCTACATTCCATGGTTCTGGCCCTAAACTTCTAAGTAATGTCATTGGTGACATGGTTCCCGCACCCTTTTCGACATCATATGCTTGCATTAAAATACAGTTTTGATCTGACCAATGCTTTTGCAATGTGAGTATCATTTCTTGAATATTCATTGCACTTACCTCCGTTATCATTCATTTTAATATAAAGAATATTACTTTCGATAGTGGTATTTTTGTTTCATCGCATACCATAAATCCATACAAAAACCCGTCCCTATGTTTTGACAATTGACAAAACATAGGGACGGGTTTACCCGCGGTTCCACCCTATTTGTTATTTCATTCCATCACGACTGAAATAACCACTTTTTTCATTCTGCTCCAAAGCGCCTTCAAAATCATATCTATATCTAGCTCTCACCATCCTAGACTCGCTATAAAAGACTGTTGACTTTTACTCTTCTTTATCTACACAGTACATATACATATTATTATTAAATAATACGAGAGTTCTATCCGATTGTCAACTACTTAAAGCTTTCCCATTCGATTCATTTGATCGAGAAATCTTTTCGATTTCAAAAAATATCCACCATGTTCTTCATAATATTGTTCCATTAGTTGTTTAAGGAGTAGTTTATTTTCTTGTTTAATCGAGATATTTCCGATTCTATCCATTTCAAGCCAGGTGAACATACGTAATAATTTGTAGATTGTTTCATTAATCGGTATTGCGTATGGATGATTTGTTGCACAATTTATACATTGCATACCGCCTTCTCGCACACTGAATGCAACCAACTGATCTTTTTTTCCACATGTCGCACATTGATCCATTACTGGAGCAAATCCTGCTATTTTGTATAGTTTCCACTCATATATCATCAGTAATATCTCTGGATCTTTTCCCTCTTCCATAGCGCCAAGTGTATGTACCAATCTTAAAAACAATGTAGGATTGTATCGTTTCGCATCAACTAATTTATCTGTTAGTTCTGCTATATAACTTGCATATGCAGTTAAGTAAATATCTTCTCGAATTTTTCTGTATGATGATATTATATCTCCTTGTTGGAGTGTAGATAGACTACTGCCTTTTTGAATTAAAAATGTTCCATGAATAAAAGGCTGCGTAATAGCAGCCATTCTACTTTTCGTTTTTTTTGCACCTCTTGCGATTGCACCAATTTTCCCCATTGTCGGTGTAATCATTGTGACGATTTTATGTGTTTCACCATAATCTTGTGTTTTTAAAATAAATCCTTCTACTTTTTCAAACACAAGTATTCACCTATTCCTCTCTTGTGTAAAACGAGTATTATAATTGCGATTTGTCTTCTGTATAACTATATGCATCCTGCTGATTCACTATATCTTCTGGTTCTTCTAATTCCATTTGTTTCATCCATAAATATGCTTCTATATTACCTGTTTGACTGAAAATTTTCCATGGTACATCGATCACAACAAACCTCACCTTTCTATTTGGTTGTCTTTCATTGTGCTCTTTAATAGAATTACCGAAAATAGCCGTTCCATTAGTAATAATTTTTACCATGTATGATTAGAAAAACATAAAGGATTGCTTTATACATCAACAATAGGTATCATATTTGTCTAATCAATACTCATCTTGTTTAAATCCAAATTCATATAAATGATGTGGTTTATTTCGCCAATTTTCTTGTACTTTCACCCATAGCTCTAAATAAACTTTAGAACCTAGTAACCCTTCAATATCTTGTCTCGCTCTTTTTCCTACTTCTTTTAACATGGAGCCTTGTTTACCAATAATTATTCCTTTTTGTGATTTGCGTTCCACAATAATACTTGCTTGTACAAGTACCTTTTCATTGTCTCCTCGATTGGATATTTGATCAATAACAACAGCAACAGAATGAGGAATTTCCTCTCTCGTTAAATGCAATACTTTTTCTCTAATTAGTTCAGCAATAATAAATCGCTCAGGATGATCTGTAACTTGATCTTCTGGATAGAATTGCGGTCCTTCTGCTAAATATTTATCAAATACATTCATTAAATGATCTACATTATTACCTTCTAATGCAGAGATTGGTATAATTTCAGCAAAATCGAATTTATCTTTATATAATTCAATCAGTGGTAATAGTTCATCTGGTGTGACTAAATCAATTTTGTTTATAATAAGAAAGACAGGCGTATTCTTCGGCAGCTTATCAATAATAAACTGATCTCCTCTACCATACCCTTCATCCGCATTAATCATAAACATAATTGCGTCCACTTCGCTTAATGTGTTCTCTGCGATTTTCACCATAAAGTCACCAAGTTTGTGTTTCGGTTTGTGAATTCCAGGTGTATCAATAAAGATGATTTGCTTCTCTTTATCTGTATACACACCTTGTATCTTATTGCGAGTTGTTTGTGCTTTATCACTCATAATAGCGATTTTTTGACCGATAACTCTATTCATAAATGTTGATTTACCTACATTTGGTCTACCGATAATTGCTACAAATCCTGATTTGAAATTGTTCTCCATGTAATTTCCTCCGTTTATCCTGTTGCATTCACTATATACATCATACAATATTTTTTTGATGATTTCATACTTTCGACAAAACTAGTGATAATGTTTTAACATTCTGTAAAGTGAGACATATCTGATAGGCTAACTGCCATATACACGCGACAAATTCTAATCTATCGTTCAATTATAATTAAAACTATACAGACTCATCTATATCCAATAAGGGATAAAGATAAAACATGCAATTGTAATAGAAAAAATTGCTGCAATGAACACCGCACCTGCTGCTAAATCTTTTGCTATTCCAATTGCCTCTTGTTTTGATGGTTCAATATAATTTAAAGCCACTTCGATTGCTGTATTCATTATTTCTAAACTTAATACAAGTGCACATGTAAGTAATAGCACTGCCCATTCGATTGGTGTAATTTGTGTATAGATACTGACAATTAGTACGATGAATGTTGCTAACAAATGTATCTTCATATTTCTCTCATGTTTAATTGCATATACTATTCCTTTAAATGCGTATCTAAAACCTATAAACTTTTTTGAACTATCTCGATAGCCCGAACCCATTTAAGATCTCCTCTTGTCTTTGGAACATCTTTTTTTCGTCTATTTCGTTCATATGATCATACCCTAACAAATGTAAAAATCCATGTAATGCTAAAAAACCTAGTTCACGTTCAAACGTATGTCCATATTCCACTGCTTGTTCTTTGGTTCTATCAACAGAAATAATGATGTCACCTAAAATTTTTGGCAAGTTCATACCTGAAATAGAAATTTCGCCCTCTCCTTCTTCCTCCAATGCAAATGATAAAACATCTGTTGGTCTATCTAAATCACGATATTGTTTATTTAATTGCTGTATCTCTTCATTCGTTACAAAAGTAATAGACAGCTCTGCATGATCTGGAATCATTTCTTCTTTTGCTGCAAAAAGTAACAAATCCTTCACTAGCTTTATATCTTTTTGTACAATCGACGATGTTTCATCTATAAAATCAATTTCCATTATTTTGCCTCCCTTATTTTCTCTTCTTTCTTCGGATACTCAATCCTTGAATGATAAATCCCTTTTAACGTCTCACATATTACATTTTTGATTTGGTCAATTTCTTTAAATGTTAAAGTACTATCATTCAATTGTCCATCTAATATACGATCTTCAAAAATAGCAGAGACAATTTTTTCAATCTCGACTTGACTTGGATTTTTCATTGATCTAACTGCTGCTTCTATGGAATCACATATAGATACAACTGCTGCTTCTTTTGACTTTGGTTTCGGTCCTACATAACGAAAGTCCTGTTCACTTACTTTATCATTTTTTTCTTTTGCTTTAAAATAAAAATACTTTAGTAGAGTTGTCCCATGATGTTGCAATGCTACATCGATAATTTCTTTTGGTAGCTTTTCTTTCTTTAATAACTTTGCACCATCAGAGGGATGTCCTAGGATAATTTCTGCACTCTGATAAGGATCTAAATAATCGTGTGGGTTCTTCATTCCCATCTGATTTTCAATAAAATAGTGTGGTCTTATCGTCTTCCCTAAATCGTGATAGTATGCTGCAACTCTTGCTAATAATCCATTTGCTCCAATCGCTTCACAGGAGGCTTCACTTAAATTTGCTACCATAATACTGTGGTGATATGTACCTGGAGCCTCTATTAACAATTTGCGCAATAATGGATGATTCGGACTCGACAATGTTAATAATTTGGAATCAGACAAAATCCCAAGACCTGTCTCGAAAAATGGTAATAATCCAATTGTTAATACTGTTGCAATAATTGCGGATAAAAATCCGTATATTCCAATTAATAAAAAGTCTGACCAGTCATATTTCTCAAATGATAATAATACAAATAAAGATACAGTCATTAAATTAATACAAGCTACACCGATTCCAGTCTTAATAATCGCTGCTTTATCTTTTACAATTGCAAGCAAATAAATACTAACAAGTTGGGTAATTAAGAAATAAATACCTACTTCCATGTTAAGTAGACCTGGTATATTCGCATTAAATACAACACTACCTACAATTGCATAAATAATCGAAAACACAATCGCAATTCGTTCATTTAATAGCATTTTTAATAGCATCGAGACAGTAGCAATCGGTGCTATAAAATAAAGAGGATTATCTGCTGTCACATAGAAACTAATTGTTTTCATTAAGACAACAATAAAAAAACTTATAATTAATATTGCGAGTAATTTTCGACTAGACAATATATCACCATTTGTGTGTTGTAATTCTAAAAATATAATGAATCCAAGTAAGACCATTAATATAAGCAATCCAATTAATGGATATACATTGCGTTCTTCGTTTAATAAACCAGTCAATTCTAATTCTTCAAAAATTTCATTTGTAATTAATTGACCCTCTTCTACGATTAACTCTCCAGCACGAATCATCACAGGTTCTACGGTATCTCTTGCTTTTTTTTGTGCCTCATTCGTTTGATCAGCTGAAAAAAAGGAGTTGGGCTCTACCGCTACTTGAATGACTGGGATCATTTCTTCGACAAAATTATCACTTAACGTCGTGTAACTTAACTTTTGCACTACACTCTTCGCTACTTTGTCTTCCTCACCAACCTTTATTCCACTATTGTAGACATCATACAATGTAGATGATACAAGCTCTTTAGCGAGTATACGATCATTAGGTGAGGCCTCTATAATTGAAATAAATACAGAATCATCTAATTCTTTTATTGCATCATTTTGAAGTAACTGCTTTAAGTACTCAACTTTATCAATTGATGTAATCTTGTCTTTCTTTAAAATTTCTTTAAGATTTTCTGATTCTACTTTATCCACAACTTCAAAAATTTCGATAACAGAATTCACTTGTTCGTCTGTTACTTCTTGTGAAATCTCATAATGATCTTCAACTGATTGTACAGCTTCTCTAATCCTTCTTTCTGTTTCTTTCGTATTCTCAATTGTAATAGGTGCACGAATCGTTTCCTTAGCTGTAGAGAATTTCTCAATGTCATATGTTTCTGTATATACATTGGTATATGTAAATGCAAAGAAAATAGCAGAACAACAAAGAGCCGTTAATAAAAAACGCGACCAATTTCTATTAAAATATGAACTTATTTTTTTTATTAACATGTCTCTTTTCACATTAATCTCCTCAATTCACCTGTGTTTCGTGATACGTATACTAGAAATATACATTCCATTACTATTATAACAGTAAAACGGCATATTTTTATAAAATTTATTCATGATTTTTACATTTAGTTAAAAGACTTGACTATAAAAAGCCAAGTCTCACCCGTCTTATCATCTTTATTAAGATTGCTTAGATGTTTCATATGCTTCGATGATTTTCTGTACAATTGGATGTCTAACTACGTCTGCTTGAGTTAGTGTTATAAAACTAATCCCAACCATTTGTTTTAATTTATCTCTTGCTTCTACTAAGCCCGAGTAAACACCTTTTGGTAAATCAATTTGTGTAACATCACCTGTAATAACCATTTTTGATCCAAATCCTAATCTAGTTAGAAACATTTTCATTTGTGCAGTTGTCGTGTTTTGCGCTTCGTCTAATATCACAAAAGCATCGTCGAGTGTACGACCTCGCATATATGCTAATGGTGCTATTTCAATCGTACCACGCTCAATTAACCTCATTGTATGCTCTGTGCCTAATACATCATGAAGTGCATCATATAGCGGACGTAAGTATGGATCCACCTTTTCCTTTAAATCGCCAGGTAAAAATCCCAAACTTTCTCCAGCTTCTACTGCAGGACGTGTTAAAATAATTCTTTTTACCTTTCCATTCTTTAATGCTTGTACAGCCATAACAACTGCTAAATATGTTTTACCTGTTCCGGCAGGACCAATACCAAAAACTAAATCATTTTGTTTCATTGCTTGTAAATAGTTTCGTTGTCCTAAAGTTTTAACGCGAATCGATTTCCCTTTGACTGTTTTTGCAATTTCATCTTCAAATAATGTTGCTAACTCTTCTATTTTATTTTTTTTAGATAATGCTACTGCATATATTACATCTCTTTCGGAAATTGTAATCCCTTTTCTAATTATTTTCAATAAACCGTCCAATACTTCCTGAACGATTTTTATATCTTCATCATTACCTGAAACACTAACCTGTTCACCTCTAGTCACAATTGAAATTGCTAATTGTTCTTCTAATTGCTTTAAATTACGATCTTCTGTTCCAAATAATTGAAGTGCTTCATTTGCATTTTCTAATTGCAAATCAATAACTTTTAAATCTTCTGGCATAATCAGTCTCCTTGATATAGTGGTTGTCTTTTCGTTATATCTTCTAATACTGTATAGTATATTGTTAACTTAACTTTACCATTCTCTACACGTTCGTGCAAAACTTTTTCTTCTTCTACAATGGCATCAGTTGGTATAAGTTGAAATAAGTTTCGTTTGCTTTGTTCTAACGCTAATTTTCTTGCTTCTTCTTTCGTCCTTTTGACTTTTACATTCTTTTCTTCATGAATCACTTCTTTATGATAAGAAATTGGAAGTTTCCAGTTTAAAAAGTAAAAACTTTTTTCTTCAACTTCCACTTCTTTTTGTTGAAACGGTATAGAGGAAAAATTCCATATCGGTATTTTCAATTGAGAAATGTCAATATAGTGTTTCGTCACATTTTTCCCCGTTAAAACATCGTAATTATCATCAAAGGGCATATCAACAGTTGTTTTGTACCAGACTTTTGCAATTACTTCTCCTTGTGCCACAACAGCTGTTTGCTCGTCTTCCTTCTCGTCATCTTTCTTGTCTGTTTGTTTATTCTGCCCTAAATACGCCGAGATTAACAGATCTCCCTTTTGTACAACATCGTTTACTTTCACAGAAGGTTGTCCTTTTTTTACATATAGATCAACTATCACACCATCTTTTGCAGCAACAAGATGACCAATTTCGTCTTCTTGCTGTTTTTCTACACGTGTTTTTTCTACACCTTCTAAATAATAAGTTGTTCCATTTTTCTTCACACCAATCCATAATAACTCAGGTATATCTTTAAGTAATTTTTTTTGTATTTCACCAGGCACTTCTATATTCCATTGAAAGTTCCCCTTCTTCACACCATAATTATCTAGTTGGTCATTTACTTTCTTTTCTAATTCTTCATCTAAACCAACTACATCGATTCGCCATACCATATTTGAGAGTATAAAAATAAAACATACCGCAACCACAAATCCAATAATAAGCGGCCTTTGATAAAAAGTATGTTTTAAAAAAAAGGGGAATCCTAATCGAGATTCAAAATATAATTTATGAATGGTTTTTCTTTTTAATATTTTTGTTTTTTTAACATCTGCTAATTCTATTTCACCAAAACAAACGGTTTTTCCTGCTTTTTTTATATTCCATACTTGTATTCCATTTCTTGAACACAAATCAAAAAATAATTCTGGGTATTCTCCTACCACTTTAACTTTAATAAAACCTTTAAACCAACTTTTCTTTTTATAAAACATCTAACCTTTCCCTCCGGTTTTTGGATTAGTGATGTCCTCTTGAAAGATAATATCCGTAATTTTACCTTCTAACAGTATTTCTTGTCCGATCATCATTTTTAGAACAAAATCAGTACCATTTATCTTTACATAGCCTTGATGAATTTTTAATACTAATTGATTAGACTGAAAAATAACTAACCCTTGATGATTTTCTATGTATGCATGTATTTGACCAATTGTTGTAATACGTGGGAGTTCCAACATAACTTCAGAAGGAAGATCAAATGTTTTTGTCATCATTCTTGATAATTTTTCTGTCCAGTTCTCCAACAAATTCAATCCCTCCTTCTTCATCATTGTATGAACAAAAACCCAAGAATATGACGATACAAAAGCGAAAGCGTCCGACTAGAAACGTAGTGACTGGATCAAAACAACAGAAATAAAGGAATCACGGTGAGGAACGAACCAATGATGACTTATACTCACCAGTACAAGCGCGACTAAACCTCATGTATCCACATGAGGTAAGTCTTCTATGTTGATCGTTGATTTGTGAATTCACCTAATTTCTGGACGTTTAAATTAGACCTTGCTATTTCAGTTTGTATACTATTTATCCACAAATGATACCAAGAAAAAAGAGTCAGCTAATTAGCTGACTCTTTTTATCATACTTATTTATTTTTTTCGATACGCTTTTGGTGGACCTAAAATTTCTGCCATCAGAACACTTTTAGCCACACCTTCTTTTGTTAAGCTAGAGCTCAATGCAAGACGTTTCTTCTTGCTCTTGCTTTTACTTGGCCTCTTTAATGTTTTACTATTAAATGTGGTTTGATTATTACGAATAGATGCAGCTTTATCCAAATTTGATTGGATTTTTTCTAATTGTTCACGCTTCTGTTGGGCAAAAGTTGACACTTCTTCATTTCCATTAGTATTTTCACTTAAAATAATATCAGGTTGTTGGACTTCCTGTTGTTCTTTAGATACTGTTGGACGTGAAGGCTTCGTCTTCTCTTCTTCTTTATTATTCATACTACCAACTATCCAAGCAATCACACCCAAGATAGGAACAAGAAAACTAAATAAATCTTCCATCCATCTCATCCTTTCGGGATAAATGAATGATGAGTATGTTATTTTTCGTCATCTTCATCATTATCAGTTAATTTACCAATTGCATCACGCATATCTGTATCTGCACCAATATTTTTATAGTTCATATAATCCATTACACCCATTTTTCCAGTTCGTAGAGCTTCTGCTAGTGCTTGAGGAACTTGTGCTTCAGCTTCTACTACTTTCGCACGCATTTCTTGTACTTTTGCAACCATTTCTTGCTCTTGTGCAACGGCCATTGCACGACGCTCTTCTGCTTTCGCTTGAGCAATATTTTTATCTGCTTCAGCTTGATCTGTTTGTAAAATCGCACCAATGTTTTTACCAATATCTACATCTGCAATATCAATCGATAAGATTTCAAAAGCAGTACCTGCATCTAATCCTCTATTCAATACATTATGAGAAATAGAATCTGGATTTTCTAATACTTGTTTATGGTCTTTTGCACTACCGATTGTACTAACGACACCTTCACCGACACGCGCAATAACCGTGTCTTCTCCTGCACCACCAACAAGGCGGTCAATATTGGCACGAACCGTAATACGTGCTTTTGCTTTTACTTCAATCCCATCCATTGAGATACCTGCAATAAACGGCGTCTCAATTACTTTTGGGTTTACACTCATTTGTACTGCTTCTAACACGTCACGGCCAGCTAAGTCAATGGCTGCACCTCTTTCGAAGCTTAACTCGATATTCGCTCTTTGTGCCGCAATAAGAGCATTTACGACACGATCGACATTACCACCAGCTAAAAAGTGACTCTCTAGTTGATTTGTCGTTACATCAATTCCCGCTTTATGAGCTTTAATCAATGGATTAATAACGCGTGATGGAACAACCCTTCTTAAACGCATCCCGATTAATGTAAAGATACTAACTTTTACACCTGCTGCTAATGCGCTAATCCATAGCATTACAGGAATAAATGTAAATAATATTGCAACAGCTATTACAATAAGTCCGATACCGATAATCGGTAAAAATTCTATACCTTCCATTTTTCATCCTCCTATTATTCATTTATCTTTCTTACTACAATACGTGAACCTTCCACTTTGATTATCTCAACAGGTTCATCTATATTAATATAGGCTCCTTCTGATACAACATCTAATCGTTCAGAGCCAAATATTGCAGTCCCAGATGGACGTAACGGTGTGACAGTGACTCCTTTTTGATGCAACAATTCATATCGATTCACCGTCGAAACATACCCATTATCTGTGGTAGTAGCATCATTTAAGATAATATGTCTAAATAATCCTTTCTCAAGACCAATTGTCTTAAACAGTACTACGGCAACTATAATACTAGTAATAATTGCAATGGAAATACTCATTGTCATATGACTAGGGTCATCACTCGACATGTACAATGCACCTATCATCGCACCAAGCCCAATAAACCCTAATATACCACCAGGTGCAAAAATCTCTATGATTAATAAAATAATCCCTATTACTAATAAAATAATCGATTCATATCCTGCTAGACCTGCAACGATATGTCCATAAAAATATAAGACAAGCGACGCTGCACCTATAGAGCCAGGAATACCGAATCCAGGTGAGTACAATTCTACAATTAAGCCTATACTTGCTAGTGACAATAAGATTGGTACAACAATCGGATTTGTTAAAAATCGGGCAATTTCTTCTGCTAGTGTTGTTTCTGTGACTATCACTTCTGCATTTGAAAGACCTAACTCATTCAATAATTCGGTTCGATGCTTAACGATGCCTTCAGCATATTTGACTTTTACGGCATCGTCTGCTCCTAATGTCAAAAATTCACCTTTTTCAGCATTGAATTCTGGTAAATCAACATCCGCATCTGCCATTGCTTGTGCATATAGTGGATCTCTCCCTTTAGAAGATGCTGCACTCTTAATGCTTGCAATCCAAGCTGATTGGGCTTTTTTGTCCGCTGCGGTTCCATCACTATTGATCACACCGCTAGCTCCCATACTCGCTTGTGGTTTCATATAGATTGAATCCGTATTAAGTGCAATATAAGATCCAGCTGATAAAGCTTCCACAGTAACAAAGGAACTTGTTTTAATTTCTAAATCTTGTAGAATTTCTCCAATATTTTTAGCTGCATCCACTCTACCACCAGGAGTATTTATTTCAAATATGATATGGTCTGCATTTGCTTCTATTGCTTCATTTGTTGTTCGTTTTATAAACGCTTCTAAACCTCTTTCCACAGTGTTTTCAATTGGGATGACATAAACGAGGTTTCCACTTCCTTCATCTGCATGTAATACTGTTGATTGTTTTGCAAACGAGGGGAAAATGGTAAGTACACTAATTAATAATAGTGTAAGAAATAGAATTTTTTTCATTGACTGCCTCCTTTCTATTTATTTTTATGTATACGTATTATTCACGTAAAAGAAGGGATTCTCTCTCTTCTACGTTTAAAAAATAAAAAGGTTTCATTGTTCATGATAAATAGTTTAACACAATTGAGTAAATAAAGAAATGTAGGTGCGTCCACTAAAAAGAGGCGTTATTCATATGAATAACGCCTCTTTTCTATTGTGATCTAAAGGAATCAATTATATTATGCATTTATTGTAAATGTTTTAGAACAAATTGGTTCACTCTTGCGCCTTCTGCCTTACCTTTTACTTTAGGCATTAATGCACTCATCACTTTTCCCATATCTTTTTTAGATTCTGCTTGAACTTCTTCGATCGTTTGAACAACAATTTGATTTAGTTCATCATCAGATAATTGTTCTGGCATATAAGCTTGTATAATTTTAACTTCATCTTCTAACTTGCTTACAAGATCTTCGCGTCCAGCTTCTTTAAATTCGTGGAGGGAATCTTTACGTTGTTTTAGCTCTCTTGCTAAAACAGTTAATTCATCTTCTTCAGACAATGTATCTTGCTTTAACTTAATGGCTTCGTTTTGTAATGAGGCTTTAACCATTCGAATTACACTAAGTTTCAATTTATCTTTGTCCTTCATCGCCTGTTTCATATCTTGGTTCAAAAGTTCAACGATTGCCATTATCTAATTACACCCTCTTTAAAATTTACGCTTTCTAGCTGCCTCAGATTTCTTCTTACGGCGAACACTAGGTTTTTCATAAAATTCACGCTTACGATATTCAGATAATGTACCAGACTTTGATACACTACGTTTAAAGCGACGAAGAGCATCTTCAAGTGACTCGTTTTTACGAACGCGAGTTGTGTTAGACATGCTAATTTCCCTCCCTCCGAAGCATCAAAAAAATTAATCAGACACATAGACATATGTCTCTTTGCAATTATAATATACTAGCTATTATTGGTCAACAGTTTTATACATTCTTTAATAATCATTGTCTGATTTCATTCCGTTTAAAATCATTACTCCTGCACTTGCTCCAATTCTTGTTGCACCAGCTTCAATCATTTTACGCATTGTTTCTAAGTCCTTTACACCACCAGAAGCTTTCACTTGCATTTCGTCTCCAACAGTTTTAGCCATTAATTTTACATCTTCCACAGTAGCTCCACCACCAGCAAATCCTGTCGAAGTTTTAACAAAATCTGCTCCCGCTTTTTTTGCTAGTTGACATGCTCTGATTTTTTCTTCTTCTGTTAGTAACGTTGTTTCAATAATTACTTTGACTATGGCATCATCTCCAGCTGCATCTACAACTTGTTTGATATCTTCTTGTACGTAATCATCATCCCCAGACTTTAGCCTTCCGATAGCTATAACCATATCAATTTCTGTCGCACCGTTATCTATCGCATCTCTTGTTTCCAGTGCTTTTATTTTAGATGTTGTTGCACCTAATGGAAAACCTATTACAGTACAAACTTTCACATCTGTGTTCATTAGTGCTTCACTTGCATATTTTACCCACTGTGGATTAATACAAACGGAAGCAAAATGATATTGTTTTGCTTCATTTAAAATTTTTGTGACTTGTTCTTTTGTAGCATCAGGCTTTAACAATGTGTGATCAATTGCTTTAGCAATACCAATTTTACTCATAAGATCACTCCTAATCCATTCAGATTTTTAGAATAAACTAACTCACTCTTTATATTATACCCATTTCTTGCATTGTTTTAGCAAGTAAAATACCACAGCATCTACTGTGGTATTTTCTTATCACATCAAATTTGTAGTGCTACATCATCCATTATGCGTACAAAAGTACCTTCATTGTATGGATAACCAGCTTTTGATATTTTGACTCTAACAATTTCGCCAATCATATCTTGTGTTCCTTCAAATTTCACTTTTAAATAATTATCAGAATAACCAATTAATATGTCTGGGTTTTCTGCGTCATATGTTTCCTCTGGGATTACTTCGATTACTTCATCTTCAAATTGCTTTGCATACTCATATGCTTGTTTGTTAGATAAATCAATTAATTGTTGTACTCTTTCATTCTTTACATCTTCATCTACTTGATTATCCATTTTTGCAGCAGGTGTACCTGTACGTCTGGAAAAAGGGAAGACATGTAACTCAGAATAACCAATCTCTTTAATAAATTGTACTGTTTCATTAAATTCTTCATCTGTTTCCCCAGGAAATCCAACAATCACATCTGATGTAATTGCTAACCTAGGTAATGCTTGTTGAATTTTTGCCACTCGTTCTCGATAAAATTGAGTGGAGTACTTTCTACGCATGCGTTCGAGTACCGTATCTGAACCAGATTGAAGTGGAATGTGTAAATGTGGAACAATTTTTTTGGATTGATCTAAAACTTCGATTACTTCATCTGTTATCTGACTTGCCTCTATTGATGAAATACGAATTCGTTTTAGTCCGCTAACATTATGTTCCAAATCACGTAATAGTTGTGCAAAATTATAGTCTTTCATATCTTCGCCATATCCAGCTGTGTGAATACCTGTTAAAACAACTTCTTTATAGCCTGCATCCACTAGTTGTTGCGCTTGTTCCATGACATTTTTAGGGTCTCTTGATCGTAATAGCCCTCTTGACCATGGTATAATACAAAATGTACAGAAGTTGTTGCAACCTTCTTGAATTTTTAAAGATGCTCTCGTTCTGTCAGTAAATGCTGGTACATCCATTTCTTCAAACACGCGATTTTTCATAATATTAGACACGCCGTTTATTGGTAACCGAGTTTCTTGGTGTTGCTCAATATATTCAATCATCTTGCCCCGATCTTGTGTTCCAACAACAATATCGACTCCTGGAATTTCCATTATCTCTCCCGGAGAGGTTTGAGCATAACATCCCGTCACACAAACAATACCTTCTGGATTGCTTCTTACAGCACGACGTATAATTTGTCTACTCTTTTTATCTCCAGTGTTTGTTACAGTACATGTATTGATGACATATACATCTGCGTGATGATCAAATTCAACACGTTCATATCCTTCATTTTTAAATTTTTGCCAAATACCTTCTGTTTCATAATGATTTACTTTACATCCCAATGTATGGAAAGCTACTGTAGGCATTTGATCACCTCATTTCCTCTAAATAATAAGATAAGCATGATAATACATAGAGTGGTGCTGTTTCTGTCCGTAAAATTCTTGGTCCTAAACGAATTGGTTGAAAATCATTTTCTATTAAAAACGTTGCTTCAGAGTTCGAAAAACCACCCTCTGGACCAATACAAATCATAACAGAGTCACCTTCGTGAATAGATTGAAAATGCTCATGCAATTTCGTTTGATGGTTGGTTTTTGCTGTGTCCTCATACGCAAAAAACTTATGTTTGACATCTTTATATCTAGTTATTACTTCTTTTAGTTCCAACACTTTATTAACGATTGGAATAGTATTACGGTGTGATTGCTCACTCGCTTCTTTTACAATTTTATTCCATCGTTCTATTTTTTTAGCAACTTTTTGCTTATCCCATTTGACAATGGAGCGTTCCGCTTGAAAAGGTATGAATTCAGAAACACCTAGTTCTGTTGCTTTTTGTAGTATTGTTTCCCATTTATCACCTTTTGGGAGTCCTTGAACGATTGTCGCATGGACGGGAGAATCTGTTTTCACATCCAAATACGTTTGGATTTTTGCTACGACCTTTTCATTTGTCGCTTCCTTTATTACTGCTTTGCACACATCTCCATTCGGATGATTACACAAAATCTCTGATCCATTATCCATACGCATGACATGTACAATGTGATGGACATCTTCTCCAACAATATGAACTTCATCTTCCATCCAATTATCTGCTGAAACAAAATATCGTTGCATCTTCTCCCTACCTTTACTCAGGCTTCTTAGCAATAATAGAAATCCAGTCTTCCATTTGATTTATTTCTATTAATTCAAAGCCTATTTCTAATAAGCGCTGTTCCACAAGTTGCTTTTTGGTTTGTATAATACCAGAAGTAATAAATAACCCGCCTGGTTTTAGTAAATGAAACGCATCCTTTTCAAATCTCAAAATAATTTCTGCTAATATATTTGCGACAATAATATCAGGTTCTTCTGTAACATTATCCAATAAATTATTTTGTTTTACTTCAATATAATCATTCACTTTATTGACTTTTGCATTCAATCTAGCACTTTGCACAGCGACATCATCTAAATCATACGCAAATACTTTCTCAGCTCCTAAAAGAATAGAAGCAATGCTCAACACACCTGATCCACATCCAACATCTAATACATGATTGCCTTTTTTCATGTATCTTTCTAATGCTTGAATGCTTAATACTGTTGTTGGATGGGTTCCTGTACCAAATGCCATTCCTGGATCTAATTCAATTATAAGTTCATCTGTAGAGACAGGCTTGTAATCTTCCCAAGTAGGTGTGATGGTTATTTTCTCTGAAATTTTTACAGGTTTATAATACTTTTTCCATGCTGTTGCCCAATCTTCTTCATTCACTTCACTTAATGTGATTTTGTTCAATCCGATATCGATATCATAAACAAGTAAATTGTTTATTGCTTGTTTTATTTCAGCAACCGTTTCGCCTAAAAAGCTATTTACTGGAAGATAGACCTTTAGTCTTACACCCTCTTCAGGATAATCTTCAGGATT
>JAJUGF010000001.1 GCA_029268495.1 Gracilibacillus sp. | reverse complement strand
TGTATAAGAATTTTTTCATCTTCTTGTACATTGTATTTCTCTTTAATTTTTTGATTGATTTTTTTATAATAATCTTTTTCATTAATAAAATTATAGACAACATGAATGTCTTTGTTAACACCGACCATTTCCTTCGTCTGTTGTACAAGACTATTTGATACTGCAGTAACTGCATCAGATTTCTCTATCGCATATTGTATAATTTTCTTTAAACTTAAATCTATCCCTAATACAGTTATATCTGTACCATGAAGTGTCGTCACTACTTTGACTTGATGTGCCGCCATGTCTTTTGCTAATAATGCACAAATTGCATGTGGCATAGCATAATGTGCATGCAGAATGTCTAATTTCTCTGCATCAATCACTTCTGCCATTTTGGTTGCCAAAGTTAAATCATACGGAGGGTATTGGAATACTGGATAGTGGTTCATCTCCACTTCATGAAAATAAATATTTGGATGAAACTCTTCCAACCGAAATGGCACACTAGATGTAATAAAATGGACTTCGTGACCTTTTCTTGCTAGCATCTTTCCTAATTCGGTGGCTACAATGCCAGATCCCCCTACAGATGGATAACAAGTAATTCCTATTTTTAACATAAAAGGACCTACCTTATTTTGTATTTATTTTGTACTTACTTTGTTATATTTCTCCAATCAAATAACCCTGAATCTAGCGCTCTTATCATTACTTCTGCACCACCTAAGTTAGTAACTAGTGGGATTTGATACACGTCACATAAACGCATTAATGCACTAATATCTGGTTCATGAGGTTGCGCTGTTAATGGATCTCGGAAAAAGATGACTAAATCCATATCATTTGTAGCGATTTTTGCACCAATTTGTTGATCGCCTCCTAGTGGACCTGATTGAAATCGTTCAATTTCTAAACCTGTAGCTTCATTGATTCTTGTTCCAGTCGTACCTGTAGCGTATAATGTATGTTTTTTTAAAATACTCGTATATGCTGTCGTAAAATTAACCATATCTTGTTTTTTTTCGTCATGTGCAATTAATGCTATATTCATACCATTCACCTACTCTAAAATATTTTCTAATCCATAAACTAACACATTTAATTTCATCACATTATCAATCGCTAGCTTTACACCTGTCATAAAGGATTCCCTGTGAAAAGAGTCATGTTTAATTGTTAAATTTTCACCAGTTGATCCGAAAACTACTTCTTGATGTGCAACAAGACCTGGTAATCTCATACTATGTATTCTCATTCCATCAAAATTAGCACCTCTTGCGCCTTGGATTGTCTCTTTTTCATTTGGATGTCCTTGTTGCTTTTGTTCACGTACTTCTTGTATCAATTGTGCCGTTTTCACTGCAGTACCTGAAGGAGCATCTAATTTATTGTCGTGATGTTTCTCAATAATTTCAACATCTGGAAAGTACTTTGCTGCCCATTTAGCAAATTGCATCATTAGAACGGCACCCAATGCAAAATTAGGTGCAATGATTACGCCAATGCCCTTATCTTCTGCTAAATCTGTTAATTCAGCTAATTGCTCATCTGTAAATCCTGTTGTTCCGACAACTGGTCTTACACCATTTTCAATAGCTGTTTTCGTATGTATGTAACCATATTCAGGTGTCGTTAAATCCACAAGTACATCCGCGTTTACTTCACTTAAACATTTCTGTATATCTGTATATATACGTGCATTGATGTTTGGTAGACTATCAAAGTCACGAATATACTCCCCTTCATATTTGTGATCTAAGCATGCTACTAATTCTAAATCATCCTGTTTTGAAATCATCCGTAGCGCTTCAGAGCCCATCTTTCCTCTTGGACCTGCTACTACAACTCTAATTTTTTTCACTTATACTACCTCCATTATTTTTCATTGTCCAACGATTTTTATCTCTAGTTTCAATTTTAGACATTGTTTGATCAAAAGCTTCTACTAGATTAATTCGTTCTGCATTTGCAAAACTAACAAGTACAAATAGAAGGTCACCTAATTCTGCCTCAATCGAATTCTCTTCTTCGGATACCTTTTTTGGCTTTTCACCATACGTATGGTTTACTTCTCTCGCTAGTTCCCCAATTTCTTCAGTAAACCTTGCAAGCATACTTAGTGGAGAGAAATACCCTTCTTCAAACTGTGATATAAAATCATCGACTCTTTTTTGCATATCTTTAATACTGTCTTTATTATACATTGATATCCCTCCATAGTTAAAGTAAAACATATAAGAAACGGCGCTATGATTATTACTATATCATAAACACTTAATTTGATTGAATAACACACTTATCAATTGTTTAAAATTAGTGTATAAACAGACCGAACCTTCTCAATTTTTGAAAAGGTTCGGTCTGTTTTTATACATTAAATTGAATTAATCATCGCTTGACAAGAAAAACATTGACGCAAAGCGAATCAACTCTGCTACTGCAACAAGCGCTGCTGCTACATATGTTAAAGCTGCTGCATTCAACACTTTTTTCGTTTGTTTTTCTTCATTATTACGTATAATACCTGTAGCTACCAATTGATCCATCGCCCTATTTGAAGCATCAAATTCAACAGGTAGCGTAATTAATTGGAATAAAACAGCAAAGGACATAAAAATTACCCCAACTAACACCAAGTCCATTAATCCTAGTAAAAAACCACCAATGATAAAGAAGAAAGATAATTTATCACCTAAGTTAGCAATTGGTACTAAACTGTGACGAAAGCGTAGGAATGCATAAGACTGTGCATCTTGAATTGCATGTCCGACTTCATGTGCTGCAATGGCTGCGGCTGCGGCTGAATACCCGTGAAAATTACCTGAAGATAATCGTACAACTTTACTTCTTGGATCATAGTGGTCTGATAATACACCATTCACTTCTTCAACAGATACATCGTACAAACCGTTATCATCTAAAATTTTTCTGGCGACTTGTGCTCCTGTCATCATATTTTCATTCATTACTTTTGAATATTTCTTATACGTACTTTTTACTTTTGATTGTGCCCATAATGGTACTATAATCAAAATCAACAAATATATTATATATCCACCCATTTAGTTACCTCCATCAGTTATTTCTAAGGTCAATTTTAGTCAATTTATGTCGTTCTGTCAATTTGTATGATTTACTTTAGACTCGACTTTATACCTTATCCATCCAACATATGATAGAGAGATAAAAATAAATCCGATGACAATAAGTGTTAACCATTGAAAGTATGTTTGAATTCGATTGTTCTGTAATGATTCCATATCCAATAACGACATTTGTTGAAAAACGGATTGTAGTTCATTTTCTTGATTTATATAATTTAAATCGAAATCATCGAATAGTACCTGAAGATTACGATACTCTTCATTTGATAAATACATTTTCAGTACGGGAGATATTACATTCCATCGATAAGTTATTTCATATACTTGTTGTGCTGTAATGGATGCTTCACTTAAAATTTGTTCAATAGATAATTCTAAATCTGTTTTGAACCTATGCCATAACGGAGCCCCTGATGTCGTTAATGCATCATACATCACATTCAACTGTTGTGCACGCAATAATTTATCATGATGATCGATACTCGTATCTGTCAAAATTTCTAAATTTGTATTAATCATCGATTCAACCGTATTTAATTTTTCTGGATGGCTCTTTTTAATATTATCCGCAATAGGAATTTTTAGTGACTCTAATTTTTGAGCTGCTTGCGTATACCTTTTTTCTTGTACATATCTTTCATAATTATATAAATCTATTGTCATTGCATTATTCTTAGCCTGTACAAATGCAACCGTTGACAAGACAATACCAATTGTAAAAATAATTATTAAGACGATCTTCTTATGCACAAAAATCCCTTCTTCCATACTTCTTTTCACTAATGTATGAAAGATAAGGGATCAATATGACAGTTATTTAAATCATTGCACATTTACTTTCATTTAACTAGTTCATATGATTGGACTTCTTTTCTTACGGATACAAAGTATACCGTAATGATACAAAGGATGCTTAACCAAAACGTAAAATAACCGATATGGTCTGAATATTTAGATAAACTATGATACACAGGCATCATTCCATATACATAGTCAATTATTTCATTATGTAATAAAATGACAGATGCGATGAATAAATGGGATAACTTAATGTTATATAATGGTGAATAAATAAATGCTTGTACGGCCATTGCACCATGAGAGAACATTAACATATACCCCGTAATATCTAATGTACCATTTACAATAAGAGTCATTACATTCATGATGATTGCCCATACACCGTATTTTAGTAAACTTAAAAAGGCTAACGCTTCTACTATCGGATATTTTTTTCCAGTTAAGTAGGCAAATAGAAAGATACTAAAAAACAAACTTGCTGTTGGACTATCAGGTACGAATAACAAAAAATACACCGGAGTTTCTTTTAGTTGAGGTATATACCAATAATACCCGTATAAAGTTCCGACAACATTCACAATAAATAACATAACCATTATTTTATAATTAAAAAAGAATCTGCCCATCTACAAGTCCCCTTACTGCAATAAAATCTAATTAAAAACCCTCGTCCATAATTGACGAGGGTCTCCTGTTAATTTTCTTCATTTACCGTTACGATAAATTCAGCTAATTGTTGAAGTTCTTCTTCTGTTCCTTGGAATTGATCTGCAGGCATACTATTAATACCATTTACCGCTATATCCATAATTTCTTCAGCAGTATATTCTACACCAATTAATGTTGGTGCTGCAGGTCCACCTTCCAATTCACCGCCATGACACTGCAAACAACTATTCTCATATGCTGCATAGCCTGGATGAGATGTATCAATTTCTACTTCACTCGGCCATTCAGGTTTGTTATTTGCCGCTTTTTCTTCCCAGTTTACATGGGATGCAGCTTCATACGTTAACCAAAATACAGCGATAAAGCTAAGTAGCATTAACGATGTTGCAATAGGTCTTTTGTGTGGACGTCGTTCTTTGCCTTTGTCTAAAAATGGTGCTAAGAACAAAGCACCAAATGCAAGGCCTGGAATAACGATAGCACCTAGAACAAAAAATGACCCACTTGCAAATTTGTATTTTAATAATTGATATAAAAATAAGAAATACCAGTCTGGTAATGGTAAATAAGCTGTATCTGTTGGATCGGCAATTTTTTCTAACGGTGCCGGATGTGCTACAGTTAAACATAAGAATCCAACAAGAAAGACTGCACCAACAAGCCATTCTTTTAATAAAAAGTTAGGCCAAAAAGGTTCTGTTCTTCCAGGGTATTCTGAATAATCTTTAGGTATAAATTTTTGTTTGTCAGCAGTAACACGGGAATCGCCAACAAACTTCATCCCTTTTCCTCTTTTCACCACATTCCCTCCTTTTTAGCTCATTTTTATAGTGGGCCTGAAATCCCTTGCTTTCGAATCATAATAAAGTGAACCGCCATTAACACAAACAATGCTGCTGGTAAGAAGAAAACATGGATAGCAAAGAAACGTGCTAATGTTTGTGCACCAACAATTGAAGGATCTCCATTTAACAAAGTCTTGGCCATCTCACCAATAAATGGAACTTGTTCAGCTATTTGCAGAGTAACAACTGTTGCGAAATACGCTTTGTTATCCCATGGGAGTAAATAACCTGTTAAACCTAATGCTAGCATTACAAAAAAGATAAGTACACCAACCATCCAGTTTAACTCACGTGGTTTCTTATAAGCACCTTGGAAAAATACTCTTAACGTATGTAAAAATAGCATTACGATAACTACACTAGCTCCCCAGTGGTGCATCCCTCTCACAATTTGACCTGCTTGTACTTGTGTTTGCAAATAATAAACAGATCTCCATGCATTCTCAATATCAGGGACATAATACATTGTTAAAAACATTCCTGATAATATTTGAATAACCGTTACGAAGAACGTTAATCCACCAAAACAATAAACAAAAGCGGAAAAATGATGTGCAGGGTTTACATGCTCAGGTACTTCATGATCAGCAATATCACGCCAAAGCGGTGTAATATCTACACGCTCATCTATCCAATCGTACATTTTTTGTAGCATTCATTAAACCCCCTCTCTTGGAACTGGTTTTCCAAGATATAATGTACCATCTTTCACTTCAAACTCATATAAATCTAATGGAGCGTTTGGCGGTGTATCTGGTACATTCTTTCCATCTTTAAAGTATCGTCCATCATGACAAGGACAGAAGAACTGATCTGGATAACTTTCATTTCCTGCCCAATTCACCGTACAACCTAAATGTTTACAAATTGGAGATAATGGTATAATTTCATCTTTTTCATTTTTGTAGACCCACGCACTGTGCGTAACATCTGAAGTATACCATGCATCTACTTGTTTCACTGTCCACTCAAAACGCTGAGGATCAGTAGTAATTTCGGAAACATCCACTACTGGTTGCATCTCTCCGCTAGTAGAAGCTTTTAACACTGGATCTATTGCAAACCTTACCATTGGAGCAAGCATACTCGCAGCCATGAATCCCCCTACACCTGTTAATGTATAGTTTAAAAATTGGCGACGGGAAACTTGTTGTTTCTTTTCTGACATTATTTACCCCCCTCTACACATATTCCGACTTCATGGATTATAATCTCTTATTTTACTAGGACATTACTATGATAGCGCAAACTTATGTAATGGTCAATAAAATCTAGGCTAAATTATGAATTACAACTATTTTTAAGGTAGTATATCAAATTATTACCAAAAAGAACGGATTAATTCACTTATTTGCTCTGTTTGTTGATTGATCCATCTTTTTGTTTCATCTGATTGATAGTCATCTATTCTATTAGCTGGTATCCATATCAATGTACCATCTAATTCTTTCTCTTCTTTTTTCCACAACACATCAAATGTTATAAAAAAAACATGTGAGAAGGAATCATTAGACATCTCTTTTATCCATTCATTCAAGCGTTTCTTTTCCATGTTAATATCTGATTTTGCTTGATAGGAATATGTTGGACTTAACATGATTCTACCAGTAAAATGTCTTTCTAATTCATTCGATAAAATATCTAACGTTCTTTTATAGTTCGCCAATCTTATCGAATCGCTTTCATTTGAGATACTTACTGGAATTAAAGGAATACACAATGTATCAATATATTCTTTTGATTGAAAATATGTAGAGAGATCACTTGCTTGCCATTTCATTTCTTCACCCCCCTTATTAATGAACAGAATGATTCAATACTTTCACATAGAAAATTCGAATTCCATATTACAATGAAATTCGAATAGTTATAATTATTTATTATACTTGTTTTTATATGTTTTTTCTAGTTTTGATAATTTTTCTGTGTACTTTTTAAATAATACTTCGTCTCGATTGTCTAATGCATTATTTATTTGATTTAAAATCTCTTGCTTTTTAAAATGATAGATGGAGTAATTCAGCCATTCATCTACATGCTCTTTATCTTTTGACGATAGAAAATAATCGTCAGGTATAAAAGGGTTATCTTCGAGTACCTTCATATACTCTAAACTACGCTTCGCATTCTTGAAGTTTAATTGAATATAAATGGGCTCATTATTATGTAGCCGTAAATCGTGAAAAGACTTATCCGCATCTGTTGTCACGATATGTTTTTTATAAAAACGAAATGCAATATCCTTCGAGCAATGTGTGGAAATAATCATTGCTCTGGGACAAAATCTAGCTTCAAGTACGAAATGTACGTGAGCTAAAACCTCATCATGATTCATCAAATAATTGAGAATCCATACACTTTCTCTTTTCTTTAACTGATAATTTCCAAGAAACCAATTAATAAATGTTTTTTTATCTTCTACTTTTATCGAGGTTTCCAACTCCATGCTCCTCTCCTTCATTTATTTAGAGAGTATCGATTTGTTCTTTTAGTCTATTCACATATTGTTCCACTTCAAAATCAGATGGTTCATATTGTAAATATTCTTCTAATATTTGTATAGCAGATTGTATTTTCCCCTCCTCAACAAGAAAATAACCATAGTCTTGTAAAAAATCAACATCTTTATTTAATTTATTGTATGCATTTTGATAGGCATTTAATGACTCATTATATTGTTCTTCTTCATTATATGCTTTGGCTAATTCCCAAGTAAAAATTCCGTCTAACTCATTAATTTCTACTTTTGTTGTTAATAATTCAATAAGACTACTATAATTTTGGTCATTTTTATAACATTCAATTAAGAATAAAAGCGCTTCGTAGTATTCTGAATCGAGTGCAATTGCTTTTTCCATATACTCATACGCTACATTTTGTTCACTATTTTTATGGAGAATCTTACCCGCAATATACCACATTTCTTTATTGTATGGATCCATCTCTACACCTTTTCTTGCAGTAGTGACAGCTTCTGCAAGAAGGCCTTCTTGATCATAAGAAATTGTTAAATACTGATAAACTGACGGAAATTCCATTTCATTTTCTAATAATTGCTTCCATACCTCAATAGCAATTTCATAACGCTCTGCTTGATACGCTAGGAAGCCATATCGAAATAATTGTTCTGGGTCATTTGTATCTGAATTTTGAAAATAAGTTAATGCCTCTTCAAATTCTCCATTTAATGCATAACTTTCTGCTAAACGTAAATCTATATCCACACCTGCTATTTCATGTGTATGCTCTAACAGCTTTTCAAAGTATATTGTTGACTTGTGATATTCTCCTACAGAAAAGAAAAATTCACCTAATGCAAAGTCGATTAACGGTTCATCTGAACGAAGTTGTTTTGCATCATATAATTTTTTTTCCGCTACTTCAAATAATCCCTGTGCTTGATATAAATCAGCTAGTTGTAATAATGCATGAATATATAATTCGTCATGTGGCTCTATTTCATTTAGTATAGAAATTGCTTTTTCATCCTCATTATCATTAACTAATATATCTGCCAACATCAATTTTGCTTCATTATGTGAAGGTTCCTTATTAATTATTTCTTCAAGTAGCTCGCTTGCTCGATCTTCAATACCCAATTCCAAGTATAATTGAGCTATATCAAGCTTTGTATTAATATTTTTGTTTTTTTCTAATTTCTCTAATAAATGTAGGGCTTTCTCCATTTCACCATCATATATATAATTTATCGCAACTTCTATATTATCCATAATTATTCATCCCTCCAACTAGCTTATTTAACATAACTGTATCGTATCGTTCGCTCATAATCATTCTACATCTTACCGAACTTCTATCGTATAAGCAACTATTCTAACTTTCCTCATTAATGAACTTTTTTATAAAAAACGTATTTATATTTTTGATAATAGATGTAAAGAAGCTAGGTCATAACTATTGTTCTTCTCATAACACTCAAACATAGATTAATCTGCTAATACGCACAAAATCCAAACAATTCGATAAATAGCTTTCGAATCGTTTGGATTTTTGTAAAGTTAGAATACTTTTGTCCCAACTTCTTTGGATTAATTACTAATTAACCTATCTAAATCATTAAAAAATGTCGGATAACTTACCGCAATACATGCTTCGTCTTCTAATTCGACTTTTTCGTCTGTTAATAATGAAGCAATAGCAATCATCATTCCAATACGATGATCTCCGAACGATTTTGTGATGTTTCCGTGCAGTTTTGTCTTTCCTTTAATAATCATACCATCAGCTGTCGCTTCAATTGAAGCACCTAATGCAGATAATGTTGAAACAACAGAATCAATTCGATCAGTCTCTTTGAAACGTAACTCTTCTGCATCTTTAATAATTGTCGTACCTTCTGCTTGTGTAGCCATTAATGCTATAATCGGTATTTCGTCAATAATTCGAGGAATAATATCTCCTTCGATTACTGCACTTTGAATATTTGATGATTTTACGACAATATCACCAATTAATTCTCCACCAACTTGACGATTTTCTTCTACACGAATATTTGCTCCCATTAACTGCAACACATCAATAATACCAGATCTAGTCGGATTTAACCCTACATCCTTTATTGTGATTTCACTACCTTCGATAATTGTTGCTGCTACTAAAAAGAATGCAGCAGAAGAAATATCTCCAGGCACCTCTATATCACATGCATGTAAAGGATGGTTTCCATCGATACTTATTTTCGTTCCGTCTACATTAATTTTTGCGCCAAACGCTTTTAACATATTTTCCGTATGATCTCTTGTCTTTGTATCTTCTGTCACCGTCGTAACACCATCTGTCAACAGACCAGCTAGTAAAACTCCTGATTTTACTTGTGCACTTTTCATTGGCGTGTGATAATCAATTGGTTTTAAATTTGTACCACGTATTGCAATTGGAAGATACTTACCATCTTCTCTTCCATCAATGATTGCTCCCATCTTTTTTAACGGATTTGTAATTCTATCCATTGGGCGTTTCGTTAACGAAGCATCACCGAACAAAGTAAAGTGAAATGGCAATGCAGACAAAATCCCCATAAGTAATCTTGCTGTCGTACCTGAATTACCAAGATTAATTGGTTCAAGCGGTTCTTTTAATCCATTTACTCCATTTGACTTAATTTGTACAGAATCATTATTGCGTGTAATTTCTACACCCATTGCTTTAAAAGCATCAATTGTTGATAAGCAATCCTCGCCAGCTAAGAAATTGGTTACTTTTGTTGTACCTGATGCCAAGGAAGCAAACATAATGGCTCGATGCGAAATAGATTTATCACCAGGTACTGAGATAACCCCACTTAATTTACCACTTGGATATGTTAAAACTTTCATCGATCAAAAACCCCCTTATTCTTCTATTACCGTTTCATAATTATGTTTTGTTAAAACAGCATGACTCAATTGTTGATCATTCTTATCTTGTAAACTGATTCGTAAAACTCCAGTAATACCCTCACGAATCTCTAATATCTCAATATTTTTAATACTAATATTAAATTGAGCTAATAACTCTATTACTTTTAATATTGCACCTGGCTGGTCAAAAATATCAACATAAATATCATAAAAAGATAAAATTGCACCTTTTTCTTTACGATCAAGACCATCGCGGTAATCTTTTGCTTGTGTCAAATATGTTTCAATTTTTGTTTTTTCTCCTGAATCGATAAGTTGTTTAAGTTGTTGCATCTCTGTTATCCAGTCTTCTAAAAGAACACTCATCTTATCTTTATTTTGGAAAAAGATATCTCTCCACATTGAAGGATTACTTGAAGCAATACGAGTAATATCTCTAAAGCCACCTGCAGCTAATTTCGGTATAAAAGGATGCTTTTTTTGCCAATTTTTTGCTTGGTGTACAAGCGAGGATGCAATTAAATGTGGAAAATGAGAAATCACACTTGTCATTTCATCATGCTCTTCAGAATCTAATATGAGAAATGTGCATTTAGTTGGTGCTAGCAATTTTTTTAATGTAGCTAACTGGTCCTCTGTACTATTCTCAGTTGGTGATAATACATAGATTGCATTTTCAAACAATTGTTTCTTTGCTGCTTGAATACCTTTTTTATGAGATCCAGCCATCGGGTGGCCCCCGATAAAACTAATTTTCCCCGAATTTAATTTACTTGCTGCATTCATAATCAATGTCTTTACTGATCCAACATCCGTTAACAATAATTCTTTTGTTAAAGGAATGGTATTAAGTCTATGTATTAAATCTACAGTAATGGATACAGGAGCAGCTAAAATACAAATATCAGCTAATTTCACTGCTTCTTCAAAATCTGTATATGCTTCATCAATAATTCCATTCATTTTACTATAGTCTAAAGTACTCTTATTGGTATCATACCCAAGTATCGTAATATCTTCAAAATCTCTAATATTTAAAGCAAGCGAGCCTCCTATTAGTCCGAGACCCGCTATTAATACAGATTGTTTCAACTTTTAAACCCCTTCTTTTATACTTTGCAAAAAAGTTTTAATTAAGTTTTGTAATTCATTCATTTGTTCTTTGGAGCCTATTGTAATTCTTACGCCATTCGGGTGTCCTAGCGCTTCTCCAGAACGGACTATAAATCCTCTTTCTAAAAGGAACTGAAATAACTCATCTCCACTTGTAGGTAATTGAACAAAAACAAAATTCGCTTCTGAATCATACGTATGAAGACCTAATTCCTTACAATACTCAACAAATTCAACTTTATTCTCTATATTTTGATTGTATGCATTGTCAAGAAACTCTTGATCGTTTAGTGCTGTTAATGCTGCATATTGAGAGATAGATGTTGTATTAAAAGGACCTCTTGTAATATTCAAGTATGTTGATATTTCAACAGATGAAATACCATATCCAATACGTAAATTAGCTAATCCATATGCTTTAGAGAAAGTACGTAAAATGATTAAATTTGCATATTGATTTAATAATTGTACACTATTTGGATTGATATCTTTAGAGATATATTCATAATAAGCTTCATCTAAAACAACGAGGACATTTTCAGGAACTTCATTTAAAAAGTCAACTAACTTCTCTTTTCCAATTAAACATCCAGTAGGATTATTTGGAGAACATAGCCAAACAACTCTTGTATTATCATTTATTTGTTGCAGCATTCCATTTAGATCATGATAGCCATCCACTAATGGTACTTCTATAATCTCAGCACCTTGAATGAGAGCATTATGTTTATATTGTGGAAATGTTGGTGTTGCCATAACGGTATTTGTCCCTTTTTCTAAATAAGTCCGACAAATAATATCTACAATTTCATCTGATCCACAACCAAATGTTAATTGTTCTTCACTCACTTGTAATTTCTCTGCAAGTACTTCACGTAGTGCCGTCGCATTGCCATCGGGATAAATCTCCAAAGAGTCTAATGTTTCTGTAATTTTTTCTTTTACTTTATTGGAATATCCAAATGGATTTTCATTTGATGCTAATTTAACAATTTTTGTTAAACCATATTCTTTTTTTACTTCTTCAATTTGTTTACCAGGTGTATATGGGGACATTTGATTAAATACTTCTTTTGCTTGCATACAATGTTTCCCTACTTTCTATAATTAATTACTTTTTACACCCGATTGTAAATCAGGTCTTAGTTTAACTGCATCATTTAGATAAATATGTTCCACTTTTTGTTGTTCTATCGTTGTATTAACTGTCATCATTACTCGAATACATCGCGATAAACTATTAGGTACATCAATTTCAGGCATACACATTACTGGTACATATTTCCAACCTTCGATTAATCGTAATGCTTTTGCGGGAAATGTAGCATTTAAATCTGGGGTAACTGAAATGAATACAGAAGCAATATCTTCTGGCTGTACACTATTCTTATTCGCCATTTTTTCTATCATTACTTTCGTTTCTTGTATGATTTCTGATTCTTCATTATTTATAACTGTTGTAGCTCCTCGTATTCCCCTAATCAAGTTCATCCCAACTCTCTTATAAATTTTTCTAAATAGGTACGAAGGGTCGCATCATCAATATTTTGAACAGCAGGTTTTCCAACTTCAGTCAGAAGTACCATTTGAACGACCGCATTCTCAGATTTCTTGTCTAATTTCATTTTATCAATTAAATTGTCAATAGTAGGCCATTTAATTGATAATGGATAATGATTATGCTGCATCCATTCAAACAATTTTTCATACGGTAACGACTGATCAAATATACCTTCACTTACTCTAAGTGCAAATAACATGCCAATTGCAACGGCTTCCCCATGAGTTATTTCACCGTAACCCAGCTCTGATTCTATAGCGTGGCCTAATGTATGGCCAAAGTTTAAAAATTTGCGTATGTTTTTTTCTTTCTCATCTTCTTCTACAACCTTTGCTTTCACAGCAATACCTTTTCGTAAATGCTCTACAGTTATATCCGAATTAAGTGGAATAGTTAAATCTGTATTCACTACATCTTTAAAAAAAGTAGCATCACTAATTAGGCCGTGTTTAATTACTTCAGCATAACCTGATCGAATCTCTCTATCAGGTAATGAATGTAATGTTGTAACATCGTAGATAACTGCAACAGGTGGATAAAAATTACCTATAAGGTTCTTACCCTTTGGATGATTGATAGCTACTTTACCACCGACACTACTATCATGAGCTAAAATCGTTGTTGGAATTTGTACAAAATCTATTCCACGCATAAAAGTTGCTGCAACAAATCCCGCCAAATCACCAATCATTCCTCCACCTAATGCAATAATTAATGATTTCCTGTCTAAATGATTTTCAATAGCAGCTGTTTGAAGTTGATAAAAATATTCCATACTTTTTGTTGCTTCACCAGATGGTACTACAGATATACCGATATTATTTTTATGATGAAGAGCTTCTTTTACAGTATTTAAATATAATTTGCTAACAGTCTCATCTGTTACAATCAAAATATTCGTATAGTTATGAGGCAGATAACTTTCTAAATTAGATAGTAAATCCTTACCGATTATTACATCATATACATTTGTACTAGTTTTGATTGTTTGCTTATGCATATTAAAATCCTCGAATCTCGTCGCGGTATTGATCAATTGCCTTTTTCAACTTAGGGAACTGATCATTCGGGAATTGTTCTAATATAGCTTTAGCAATCTCAAATGCAACAACATGTTCCATGACAACGGCCGCTGCTGGAACTGCACAAGAATCCGATCTCTCAATACTTGCATTAAAAGTCTCTTTTGTTTCAATATCTACACTTTGAAGTGGTTTATAAAGTGTAGGAATTGGTTTCATGACACCTTTTACCACTATAGGCATACCTGATGTCATACCACCCTCAAATCCGCCTAATCTGTTTGTTCTTCTATAGTAGCCTTTTTCTTCTGACCATAGTATTTCATCATGGACTTCACTACCATTTTTTCGAGCTGCTTCAAATCCGATACCAAATTCGACACCCTTAAATGCATTAATACTTTGCACTGCTCCCGCTATACGTCCATCTAATTTGCGATCATAGTGTACATATGATCCAATACCTGCTGGCATACCTTCTACGTATACTTCACATACCCCACCGATTGAATCGCCATCTTTTTTCGCTTTATCGATTGCATCCATCATCTGTTTTCCAGCTTCTTCATCAAGAGAACGAACAGGACTAGCTTCAGAAATTTCAATTCGATCCTTTATAGATAAATCCTCTCTATCTACTGCTTTTATTCCTGCAATTTCCTTCACATAGCCTACAATTTCAATACCTAAATGTTTAAGTAATGTTTTTGCAACTGCACCTGCTGCTACTCTAGCAGTAGTTTCTCTTGCTGAAGATCGTTCCAATATATTTCGCATGTCTCTATGACCATACTTTATTGCACCATTTAAATCAGCATGTCCAGGGCGTGGTCTTGTAACAACCCTTCTGATATTTTCATCTTCTGCTACAGGATCTTCTCCCATTACATCTGTCCAATGTTTAAAATCATCATTACGAACTACTAATGCAATTGGTGAACCTAATGTATAGCCATGTCGAACCCCACCAACAATATCAACCAAGTCTTTCTCTATTTGCATTCTTTTTCCTCTACCATGCCCTTTTTGACGACGCAATAATGACTCATTGATGTCCTCTTGAGTGATTGGCATATTTGAAGGTAATCCTTCTATAATAGTAGTCTGTTGTTTTCCATGTGACTCTCCAGCAGTTAAATAACGCATATGTATCCCCCTAATAAGTATTTTTTTAATACTATATCATAGCAATAAAAAAAAGTAAGTAGTGATTCCACAAAATTATAAGATAATTCAGTTTTTTTGATAGAAAAATGTATCGATTACTTGAAAGTTATATTTCTCAGGATGGAAGATTTGTTCTGTACTACCAACAAAGAATATTCCTTTATCATTTAATGCTTGACTAAAGTTATGGTAAATTTGTTCCTTCGCTTGTTCTGTGAAATAAATTAATACATTTCTACAGACGATTAAATCGACATCTGACGGATATTTATCAGCAAGCAAATTATGTTGTTTGAATGTAATACATTTCTTTAAGCGATCATCCACTTTATATGTATTTTCATCTTTTAATAAATATTTTTCTTTCCGATCTTCTGGTACATCTTGTACAGCTCTATCATTATATACACCTTGTTTCGCTCGAGCTAGCACATTCAAATCAATATCTGTAGCTAAAATTTCTATATTATCAATGTTCCAATATTGGTTTGCTATCATTGCTAAAGTGTATGGTTCTTCCCCTGTTGAACATGCTGCACTCCAAATTTTAATACTTTTCTTACGTGCTTTTAATTTAGGTAATATATTCTCTTCAAGTACTTTCCATCGACTAGGATTACGAAAAAACTCGGAAACATTGATGGTGACTTTATCTAAAAATTCTTGAAGTAATCTTTGTTCCGTGTTAATAGCGAGAAAATAATCATTAAAGTTGTCATAACCTCTTTTGTTTCTCAAAGAAGTCAATCTTCTTTTCATTTGGACTTCTTTGTACAAACTTAAATCTAATCCTGTTTTCTTATATATATTTTTTACAAAGTCTTGGTAGTCTTCCATCTCTCTTACTCCCTTTGTCTATCATGCTAGGAAAGCCATTGATTTATGTCTTTTTTATACTTGATTAACTCTGAGTCTTTAAAAAATAATGAAATTTCTCTTTGTGCGCTCTCAATTGAGTCTGAACCGTGAATAATATTGCGATGTGTAACAATACCATAATCTCCTCTAATTGTGCCAATGTCTGCCTCACGTGGATTTGTTTTGCCCATCATTTTTCTGGCAGTTGAGATAATATTGTCACCTTCCCACACCATTGCAAAAACAGGGCCTGATGTGATAAATGAAACTAAGTCAATAAAAAATGGTTTCCCAATATGTTCTGCGTAATGCTTTTCGGCTAACTCATTAGAAATTAACATGAATTTAGCACCAATTAGCTTAAATCCTTTTTGTTCAAAGCGATGTACTATATCTCCAATTAGATTTCTTTGCACTGCATCTGGTTTAACCATTAAAAAAGTTCGTTCCATTTCTTAGCACCTCACCATAGTTAAATTTTTCGTTTGCCGATATAATTTGCTATTTCTTCTAATGCCTTTTTTGCCTTGTTATCTGGTAAATTTCCTAACGAATTGTATGCCTTTTTTAAATATGCATCACTTAAGTCTCTCGCACGATCAATAGCATTGGACTGTTTAATGTATTCAATGATAGGATAGTAAGATTGTTTACTCAATGAGTCTCTCTGTTCAAACACTATTTTTAGTTGTTGTTTGAATTCTACGTCTTCCATTGCATATAACACTGGAAGCGTGACATTACCTTGAATTAAATCACTACCAGCAGGTTTTCCTAGCTCTTTTTCTGTACCTGTAAAATCAAGAATGTCATCAATTATTTGATAAGACATGCCTATGTAATATCCATACTTAAATAGTGTTCTTTCAACATCTGCTGTGGTATTCGATACAATTGCTCCAATTTGGCAACTAGATGAAATAAGTAATGCTGTTTTTCGTCTGATACGTCGTAAATATAATCGTAAGTGTTGGTCTACATTATATTTATCTTTTATTTGTTCAATTTCTCCTAAAGTTAGTTCCATCATCGTTTTTGCTAATAACTGGTGTGCTCTTGGCTCATCAATATCAGTAAATTGATCTAATGCTTTTGCAAAGATATAATCCCCTGTCAACATAGCTATTTGATTATCCCAATTAGCTTTAACAGTAGGAGCTCCTCTCCTCACATTAGAATCATCGATCACATCATCATGAACAAGAGATGCCATATGAATAAGTTCCAATGCACTAGCAACTTTCTTAATTTGTTGTTTGTCAGTTTCCCCAAACATAGAAGCTAACAATACAAATATAGGTCTAAGTCTTTTACCACCAGCTTTTAACAATTGCAGTGATGCATGATGTAATGTATCGTTTTCTGATTTTATCGTATCTTCTAGAACGGATTCCATTTCAATTAAGTCTTTTTTTATATATGCGAATGTTTTAGCAAGCTTCATTTAGATTCACCTTTACTTTAAACTTTCTTTTCCCCCATATGCATTGCAGCAACACCACCAGTGTAACTTTTCACTTGAATATTTGTTAAACCAGCTTGTTTAAATAATTGCTTTAATTCTTCCTTCCCTGGGAAGTCTTTAGCCGATTCGTGCAACCATGCGTATTCTTTGTAACTTTTCGCAAATAACTTACCAAACAACGGCATAATATTTTTAAAATAAAAATAGTATAATTGACGAAACACCGGTGTAGTTGGTTGTGATGTTTCTAAACATACAACAATCCCCCCAGGTTTTACTACTCTATACATTTCTTGTAGCACCTTTAAATAGTCTGGGACATTGCGTAAACCGAAGCCTATCGTTACATAGTCAAAAGAATTATCTTCAAATGGCAACTCCATTGCATTGCCATGCATAAAGGTTAATTGAGATTGTTTTGAGGACTCATTTCGTTTTTCTGCGATGGATAACATATTCTTGCTAAAATCCAATCCAATCACTTCACCTGATGTTCCTACAGCATTTGCTAAAGAGAAAGACCAGTCTCCAGTACCACAACATACATCTAAAGCTTTTGCTCCTTTTTTTACATCCATTCTTTTCATTACATCGTTACGCCATTTTACATGTCGTTGAAACGAGATGATAGAATTCATATGATCATAATTACTGTAAATTTTCTCAAAAACTTGATGTACTCTTTCTTCTTTTGATGGTTGTTTCATTTTGATAAGCCCTCTTCCAATAATGAATTAACAATAACAATTTCTTTAGTATCTTGATGATACATGTTTCTTAAAAAATCTATTTCTTTAGACACGTCTTGATCATAGTTATGAAGTTTCTCTCTCAACTGTATTATTTTATTATGTATACAATGTTCCAATTCAACAAGCGTTGTCACTTGAGTGCAATTTTGTGTTGTTAATAGCTGAAAAAAGGATTCTTTCTCCTCTTTTACTAATTTGTACTCTATAATTAATTTATGGAGAAGTAACCAATCATTCATATAATCTAAGCCTTTATCTATCTGCAAATAACGAGCAACTTTGTTTACTATAGCTGTATCTACTTCTATATATGCTTCTAACAACTGGTCAAACAATGAATATGTAGAATAATATAATGTTGCTTTTTTTTCAGTGATTTCGAAAATTGCACTTGCTAACTCCTTGATAAACTTTACTTCTTTGGCTTTAGCTAATAGATGATAATAAATGCCTGAGTAATAATCTCCTGCTAACACAGTCAATTGTTGTCTTTTTATATTTTTTGAAGAGTTTGAATGAGATTTTTTATTTATGGTGTCATGGGTATTTAAAGCCAGCTGTACTAACAATGCGCTAACAATATATTCTTCATGTAAGTGTTTATCTTTTACTAGAGAATATAATGCAAGTATTTTATGTTCTTCGATCGTTGGTTTTGGAATACATCTATTTAAATATTCTTGTTGGATATAATTATGTATTAATTGACTATACTTATTAATTATTTGTTTCGTCTCCAAAAAATCACCGCACTTCTAAATTAAATACTTCTCATAATACCATAGTATATCATAACTTTCCATATTTCACTTCTCATACGGTAATTCTATATAAAAAAAGGGTGCATATAATTATGCACCCTTTTGCCCGTATGTAAATACCTTATTATTTAACGATATCTTTAAGGGCTTTACCTGGTTTAAAAGCAGGAACTTTGCTTGCTGGAATTTCAATTTCATCCCCAGTTTGTGGGTTACGACCTTTACGTGCAGCACGCTCACGTACTTCGAAATTACCGAAACCGATTAATTGAACTTTTTCTCCATCTTTAAGTGAATCCATGATAGATTCGAAAACCGCATCAACTGCTTTTGTAGCGTCTTTTTTAGAAAGTTCGCTTTTTTCAGCAACAGCGTTAATTAGATCTGTTTTATTCATGACATTCACCTCCTCCCAAATTGAGCTATAAAAATCATCAAGTTGTACTGGTTTTATAGCTTTTTGTCACCACTTCAATGATGACAAGGCTTATAATAACTGTTTTTTTGATATAATTCAACAAAAAATCATTATTTTATAAAGAAAATTTAACTTTTAAAATAATAATATATTGAATTAAGAAAAATATTATCACACAAGTTTTAACTATGCAAGTGATTTCAAATATTGATATATCAATATTTCATCACATTTCACAACAACTCTAGTATTCATTATTCACAAAAAAAATACAATTTATAAGTTTTTTTTAATCTGGCTTAACATTGCTTTTTTGAAAACAAAAAAAGCGTAACGCAATTTAGCATAACGCTTTTTGATAGCATTAGAGTGATTAAAGTATAATTGCTATTAATCCTCCTGAACCTTCATTTATAATTCTTTCTAACGTTTCTTTAAGTTTAAAACGAGCATTTTCAGGCATTAATGATAATTTCCCTTGAATTCCTTCACGCACGATGGAACTCAATGAGCGTCCAAAGATATCGGACTGCCAAATAGATAATGGGTCATCTTCAAAATCTTGCATGAGATAGCGAACTAATTCTTCACTTTGCTTTTCTGTTCCTATTATTGGAGCAAACTCTGATTCTACGTCTACTTTTATCATGTGAATGGATGGCGCTACAGCTTTTAATCTCACTCCGAATCGAGGTCCTTGTCTAATAATCTCCGGCTCTTCTAAAACCATATCTTCTAGCGCTGGCGCTGCAACACCGTATCCTGTTTGTTTTACCATTTGTAACGCATCTGCAATCTGATCATATTCTTTCTTAGCTTTAGTAAATTCTTGCATGAGTTGTAGTAAATGATCTTTCCCTCTAATTTCTTCACCTACAATCTCTTTTAGCACTTGGTCATATAGTTCATTTGGTGCATGCAAATCTATATCTGCAATACCTTCCCCCATTTCAATCCCTGCCAACTGTGCATGCTCAATATAATCATATTGATCAAAATATCCAATCACATTGTCTACATCTCTTAGTCGTTTAATGTCTTTTACAGTTTCTTCAATCGCTAATTGATAATTCTTACGTAACCAGTGGTTATCATCAAGAACTAACACCCAACTAGGTAAATTCACATTTACTTCTAATACAGGGAACTCATATAGCACTTCTCTTAATACATTGTTTACATCATGTTCTGTCATGCTTTCTACACTCATCGCAATTACTGGGATATCAAATTGTTCAGCTAGTTCTTGTCTTAACAATTCCGTTTCTTGTCGATATGGCTGTACAGAATTTACAACCATAATAAAAGGTTTTCCTACTTCTTTTAGTTCTTCAACAATGCGAGTTTCTGCTTCAATATAATCTTCTCTAGGTATTTCACCAATCGTACCATCAGTTGTTACAACAATTCCCATTGTAGAATGTTCTTGAATAACCTTTCTTGTACCTATTTCCGCAGCATCATGGAATGGAATAGGTTCTTCGTACCATGGAGTATGAATCATTCTTGGCCCGTTTTCATCTTCAAATCCTTGTGCACCTTTGACTGTATAGCCGACACAATCTACCAATCTTACATTTACCTCTAATCCATCTTCTACTTGTAATTTTACTGCTTGATTTGGGATAAATTTCGGTTCTGTTGTCATAATTGTTTTTCCTGCAGCACTCTGAGGTAATTCATCTTGTGCTCTTAATCGATCACTCTCATTTGGAATATTTGGTAATACCGTTTTTTCCATGAATTTCTTAATGAAAGTCGATTTCCCTGTTCTTACAGCTCCTACTACACCTAAATAAATATCCCCGTTCGTGCGTTTTGAAATATCTTTAAAGATATCTACCCTTTCCAAGTGATCCCCTCCCGATCTATTCAACTTAAAATTACTCGAATCATTGACACTGTTATTTTATGATGTTGTCCTATTAAATTATGCTAATAATTCATGAGTAATTGAAAATCTTTTTTCTTCTTTAAAATCCTATGTGTATATTCTCTTAAATATACAAAAAAGTTTTTAAAAGTTTTGAGAGTTCGTCAACTTATAATGATATAAAAAAATAGACCCGAAGAGACAGTAGCAATCGTCTCTTCGGGGCTTTATATTTCCTTATATTCACTTTTCATTTAGATTTTCTACAAATTGAGGCTCTCCATCTATAATTGTATACGGAATGGAATATGCAGGCGCTATTGGATGATTGTCGGTAATTAACTTCCTTAAATCATCTTCAGCTACATATGTGTGTTCATATTCATTCATAAACTGATACAAATCCATTCGATAATCTATAATTAATTCCCCATTCGTTTGTATTAATATAGGTAAGTTTTTACCTGAGTATGGACTTATAACAAATGGTGGTTTATCTAAACGAAGCGCTTCATGATTTAATGTATATATGCTTTCTGTAACTTTTTCTCCGAATGGTGGATATGTATGTTCACTGATATAAATATTTAAATTCTGTTGCACCTGTCTCATTTGGTCTGCAACTTTTAAATCTACTACTTTGACTGTTGGATTTTCTTCTACATCAATTAAAATATATTGGTATGTTCCACCTGCTTCAAATGCAGTAGGTGGTATAGATTGAATTAAGCTTTCACTTTTTAATAAATTAAAATCAATTACATATTTTAAATAAATTGGTGTGTCATTATCTTTGGTAACAATAGGAATAAAACCATTTTTTCTTTCCACATATTGATCAACTGCATGTTGTACAACTTGCAATTGTGTATCATTTGAAATCTGATTTTGTGCCAGCTCCTCTTCTGGATACATACACCCAGTCAAAACTATCAAAAAAAAGAACATACAAGTAATTCTACGTGTAATCATTCAAATACTCCTTCTTGTTTATGCAGTGGGACCTCTCAACACAACAAAAGCAATTATTAATCCCCCTACAATTAAAAAAATATAAGCTAAAAATGCAACAAACCCTGCTAAAAACCCGCTTAATTTATATCTACTTAATAAAATTAATCCAATAGCCAAAATTAGTGCGAACATTCCAGCAAAAGATATCCACATCATGAGCATGGATGGTGACATATTAAATTCCCCCTGTTCTTCTATATTGCTTTATTTATAAGTATAATATAACTAACCGAAATGTTAAATTTATAGATTCCTAAATCATAAAAAAGCCGAAGCAGATGGGGCAAAATCTACTTCGGATTTGACTAAACAAATACCCACTTGCACCCTGAAAGTGAATGCTTGTGCGATTTATTCTATGCGAAGCAATTTCACATTGCATCCTCAAGTGCCTATTATATTACTTTTTAAATAATTTGCTTAATGTATTCATATCTGATGGCATATTATTATTAGTAATTGCTCGAACAATTTTATCTTCTTTCTCTTTAGAAACTGGTTTGCCTGACATTTTTGCAAGTTGCTTCACTAAATTTCTTACAGTAGCTTCATCAGAAAAATCCGCATTTTGTACTGATTTTGCTACTTTCATAATCTGATCTGGATTAATATTGGATTTTTTTTGAATTTGATCAAATGCGTTATTCTTAAAATCACTCATATTTTTCCTCCTAACTATAGATTTCTTTCTATAGTATGCAGAGGTATACAATAAAGTTAATCAGAATATCTATTTGTAAGAATTGCGGCAATATCCTCAATTTCTGTCGTACGATCTCTAGACATCAAGTCATCCACCACTTTTTTTGCAGATTTTTTGTTAAAAATCACATCATAAATACCATTCGTAATTGGCATTTTCACGTTCAATTTTTGAGCCAATTGATGCACAGCTTCTGTCGTTCTAACACCTTCAACAGTCATGCCCATTTCTTCCAAAACTGTTTCTAAGCGATGACCCTTTCCTAACATATTTCCAGCACGCCAATTTCTACTATGGACACTCGTACATGTTACAATTAGATCTCCAACACCTGACAATCCTATGAAAGTTAATGGGTTTGCGCCCTTTACTGTTGCCAGTCGTGTAATTTCAGCTAATCCTCTTGTAATTAGCGCTGCTTTCGCATTATCACCATATCCTAAGCCATCTGAAATACCTGCACCTAATGCAATGATATTCTTTAATGCTCCTCCAAGTTCTACACCCACAATATCTTTACTTGTGTATACTCTAAAATAGTCTGTCATAAATAAATCTTGTGTATATTTTGCACTATTGAGATTACTGGACGCTGCTGTAACTGTAGTTGGATGCCTTAAACTAACTTCCTCTGCATGACTTGGACCAGAAAGAGCTACAATGGAATGATATTTAGCTTCTGTTAGCTCTTGCGCAATCATTTCAGAAATTCTCATATGTGTTTGCGGCTCAATGCCTTTTGAACCATGTACAATGATTGTATTTGCATTGATAAAAGGAATAATTTTCTTACACGTTTCTCGAATTGCTTTTGTTGGAACTACTAATATAATCACATCTACACTATGCAATGCTTCAGATAAATCATGTTCAAATTCTAATTCATCAGGTAATGTAACATCAGGTAAGTACTTTTTGTTTTGTTTCGTTCTTTCCATTTCTATTTTGTGTCTTTCGTTATGTGTCCATAAACGTACTCTATGATGATTATCACATAATACCATAGCAAGTGCTGTACCCCAACTACCTGCACCTAATACTGTAACATTCGCCACTCTATTCACCTCTAACTACGTCTTCTTGCATATATTTTTATTGGTGTCCCTTCAAATCCAAACGCTTCTCTTATTTTATTTTCTAAGAACCTTTCATAAGAAAAGTGCATTAATTCTGGATCATTTACAAAAACAACAAATGTTGGCGGTTGAATTGCAACTTGGGTAGCATAAAGTACTTTCAGTCTCTTTCCGTTCTTCGTTGGTGTTGGATTAATCGCTAATGCATCCATAATCACATCATTCAATACATTTGTTTCTACACGTTTTGTATGATTTTCACTTGCTTCTAAAATCTTCGGAAGCAGTGTATGAATTCGCTTCTTTGTTTTAGCAGACAAATAAATAATTGGTGCATAGTCTAAAAATTGAAAATGTGCACGTATCTCTTCTTCAAATTCCTTTATCGCTTTATCGTGTTGCTCAATTGTATCCCATTTATTTACTACAATAACAACAGCTTTCCCTGCTTGATGTGCATAACCTGCAATTTTTTTATCTTGTTCAATGATACCTGTGTCTGCATCAATTAATGTTAAAACAACATCGGAACGCTCAATTGCCTTTAGCGCACGCAAAATACTGTATTTTTCAGTAGTTTCATAGATTTTTCCTCGTTTTCGCATACCTGCTGTATCAATGATGACGAAATCTTTTCCTTCTTTCGTAAAAGATGTGTCAATTGCATCTCTGGTTGTTCCCGCAATATCACTGACAATTACTCTTTCTTCATTTAAAATGGCATTAACAAGTGAGGATTTTCCTACATTTGGTCTACCTATTAAACTAAAATGAATCACGTCAGGTCCTTCGTCAATATTCTCACGTTCTGGGAATAATTCCACTACTCGGTCTAATAAATCACCTAAACCAAGACCGTGTGTCCCTGATATTGGATATGGTTCTCCGAATCCTAATGAATAAAATTCATATATTTGTTCTCTCATTTCAGGATTATCTACTTTATTTACTGCTAGTACGATTGGTTTGTTTGATTTAAATAACATTTTTGCGACTTCTTCGTCTGCCGCAGTAATTCCTTCACGGCCATTTACCATGAATACAATAACATCTGCTTCTCTTATTGCAACCTCTGCTTGTTCTCGCATTTGTATTAAGAGAGGCTCATCACCAATTTCAATTCCACCTGTGTCAATTAAACGAAATGAATGATTCAGCCATTCCGCTTTTGCATAAATTCGATCTCGTGTGACACCTGGGATATCTTCTACTATGGATATTCTTTCTCCGACTAATCGATTAAAAATTGTAGATTTACCTACATTAGGCCTTCCAACAATTGCTACAACTGAATTTCTCATGAAGGCACTTCCTTCCTATATTAAATTTCTTATGATATTTCTTGTAGAATAATGAATCATTACTTTTAATTTTTAAATATCACTTTTATTAAATTACCACAAACTAACTATGTAAGACAAGTTTATCCCTTTTAGTTTACATAATAATATTATAGTTAATGTTTAACAATTATATAAAGTTCATCACTTAATGCATGACTTATTCCGTCTAATATTGCTTCTAGGTTTGCAGCAACTTTTTCCATTTCTTCTGATGTTTCACAAATAAAGATAGAAGCTCCTGCAGTTACTTTTTGTTTATTTGTTGTTATTGTTGCTAATATTGCTTTCTCAATTTGCAATGATAATCACTCCTTTTGATTCGCTTTTGATTCTGATGGCATTCTTATAGCATTTTCTAATACAGGGACAGAACTAATTACTTTAATTGCTTTCTCAACATCTTTATCTTGTGGCAGAATAAATACACCAATACGTCCATCATCTAAGTCTCGTTTAATCAATGGAACTAATGCAGGTGTACCAGAGTCTCTAAAAACACCTAAAGAAACGGATACATCGTGAAGAATTGCTTGTCTTTGTCCTAAATTTGCTATTGTTGATCTTACATCAAACGTTTTTGGAATTAGTACAAAACCCATTCCATATTCCAAAATTTCTTTTTGTCTTTCTGGTAACCCGATGTTCATTATATAAATATTATCTACATATAAACCCGCTCCATCAAACGTAACATTAGATGGCTCTATATCAACAATATCTCCTAACGTGGATCCACTCATAATCTTACGGATGATTATATAACATATAATTGTGACAATTATTGCTACATAAACATTCCAAACTAAAAAGGACAACGTTGTAACTAAAGATGTGAAGATTACCAAGTAATTTCTGCTTTCAAAAGCAACTGCAATGCCTTCAATATAGGTCTTTCCTCTTGGGACAAGTTCATATCCGTCTAATTCTGATAATGTATTTCGTTCCATATTACGCACTTCTCTAAATTGCGACGCAGCTATAGTTAGAAAAGTAATCGCAGTAAATTCTTTTTCCATGATAGCTGGTACTGCTACAGCTCCTAAACCCGCAGCAATAAAGCCTAGCGCTAAATGTATTATTTTACCGTGCAAATATGTGGGATATTGACGATAATCTGTTTTAAGCATAATCATTCTTGCAATTGTACCGATAATTACTCCGAACAGAATAGGATATGTATATTCATTCATGTAGAACACCTCTTTTTTGCTTCAATTATTTGTAGGTAGTGTTCCACTTTTTTTAATAATACATTCCATATTTCAAAAATACTTAAGATAGTTATCACAATAGTAAAAAATGCATAAAAGTACTCATAAGAATAACTACTTTCTAAATAATAACTCGCACATATACACATATACAATGCCTGACCTATAGCAATACTAGAAAGCCAAATACGAACTTTTTGATGAAAGGTATTGCCGGTCCAATATAGTAAAAGTATTGCTCCTATTATTCCAAAAATGAGAAAAGCAATATGAGAAAATACAGGACTGGTTAAATACCATAAAAAATAAATAGTATAAATATATGCTATCAGTATTATATAGAAGTATTGCCTTATTTTTAATTGGATACCTATTAATAATAAATGACTGAATAGCAACACCCATATATGTGTAATTTGTATAGTAAACAAATGGATGTTCATTTGATATGGTAAGACACAGATAGTTATTAAGCATCCAATAAGGTACAATGATCGTTCTTTACTTTGTTCCATAAAAAAAGTAATTAGACATAGTAATATCCATAAAAGCCATAAGTACACATAATCTTCCATTCACATCACCACTAATAGTATGCACAACAATAGTACAAAATAATACTCTGATTATACACATTCGATAGAACTTTTAGAGATAAGAAATTAATATTGGATTTCAGAAATATTAAATCCACTTGGAATTACGCATCAAGGATGACTTATTACTCACTCTCCACACGTTACTTTGTATACAAGTGCTGATTGTATAATTTCCTAGTGTATAAAAAAAGACACCTCTGATTTTGAGATGTCTACTTAAATGTTTTTTAATTTTTAAATTTGTCTAATTTATTTCCAATCATGTCACCTAATTGAAAACCGGACTGTTCATCATCTGCTTCATATTTCTTTAATTCTTGGTCATTTTTGTCTGACTCTATTTCTTTTATACTTAAAGAAACTCTTTTTTCTTGTTCGTTTACTTCTAGTACTTTTACTTCTACTTGTTGACCTACTTCTAATACTTCAGCAGGCGTGCCAATATGTTGAGTAGATATTTGTGAAATGTGTACAAGTCCTTCTACACCAGGCAATACTTCAACAAAAGCTCCGAAATTCACGAGTCTTTTAACAGTACCAGTTACAACACTATTAACAGGAATACTTGATTCAATGTTACTCCAAGGACCAGGTAATGTCTCTTTGTGAGATAATGAAATACGTTCATTTTCTTTATCGACAGCTAATACTTTTACTTTTAATGCATCGCCTTCAGTTACAACATCAGATGCTTTTTCTACATGTGCATGTGATAATTGTGAAATATGTACTAAACCATCCATTCCGCCAATGTCTACAAATACACCGAAGTCTGTGATACGTTGAACTACACCTTCAATCTCTTGTCCTACTTCTAGACTCTCTAGTAACTCAGATTTCTTCTGTGTTGTTTCTTCTTCTAATACTGCGCGATGAGAAAGAATAATACGATTTTGTTCTTTGTCTAATTCTACAATTTTCAATGTTAAAGATTTATCTTTATAATCTGAAAAATCTTCTACATAATGCGTTTCTACTAGTGATGCTGGAATGAAGCCTCTCAAACCGACATCTACAACTAAACCGCCTTTAACTACATCTTTCACTTCTGCTTCAATAGTTTCATTTGCATCGAATTTTTGTTGTAGATCTTCCCAAGCTTTTTCAGCAACGAGAGCTTTTTTAGAAAGTACAATTTCTTCATCTTCCACTTTCTTTACTTGTAATTCTAACTCGTCACCAACATTGACAACATCACTAGCGCTTTCAATGCGTAATGCAGAAAGTTCACTTATTGGTACAATGCCTTCCACTTTGTATCCAATATCAACTAATGCATGTTTCTCCTCTACTTTAATTACTTTTCCTTTGACAATATCGCCAACGGAAAGTTCTTTCATTTCGGAAATTTCTTGGTTCATCTCTTCCATGACAAAGACCTCCTTCAAATTACAACACAAAAATTATATGTGCTTTTTACTAACTTCTAATAATTAGACTCATTTGTCAAGTCATAATCATTGAAATTACCCAATTTCTTTAAGTTTTCTAATCTCTTCCATTATAACATCAGTTACCTCTTGAGCGGAAGCTTTTTCCTCTCTCATTTTACTTAAGTCCATTGGTTTACCATAGGATACAATAAGTGGGGACTTCGACTGATATTCACCAATAATCGCACACGGAATGATACGTGCCTCAGATCTTAATGCGAAAAACCCTGCACCTGCCAAACCTTTTTTAATTTCACCGGTTTTACTTCTTGTACCCTCTGGAAATAAACCTAACACATTTCCTTCTTTTAATACGTTTAATCCTTGTCTCAAGGCATTTCTATCTTTCATACCACGTTTAATTGGAAAAGCATGCACATGACGTAAAATAAAAGCTAAGATTTTATTTTTAAATAATTCTTCTTTTGCTAAAAAATGTATTTCTCGTGGGCATGTAATACCAACAATTGGAGGATCAAAATTAGAAATATGATTAGAGCAAATAATAATTGGTCCATCTTTTGGAATATTTTCTGTTCCTTTAACAACTACTTTGAATTTTGGTTTTAGAACTAACTTTACAACAGATCTTGCAAATGTATAAAAACTCATCTCTTACACCTCTTGCTCTACGATTTTAATAATTTGGTTCACAACATCTTTGATAGAAAGCTGCGTTGTATCAATTTCTATTGCATCTTCAGCTTTTTTTAATGGCGACGTTACTCTTTCCATATCTTGTTTATCTCTTTGGGCTATCTCTATTTTTAATTTCTCCACATCAGAAGGAATCCCTTTATTTTTATTTTCCGAATGTCTTCTTATTGCCCTCTCATCCACACTAGCAATTAGGAAGATTTTCACTTCCGCATCTGGAATGACATGTGTACCAATATCTCGACCATCCATAACAATGCCTCTGTTACGTACTAATTGCTGTTGTCTTTGAACCATTTCTTTTCTCACTTCTGGAATAGATGCAATTTTAGAGACTAATTGTGTCACTTCATTCGATCTAATTTCATCTGTAACATTTTCACCATTTATAAAGACATCAAACTCTTTCGTTAAAGTAATATCACTTTTCTTTAACTCATTTAAGATTGCAGAACTATTATCTGGAGAGATATTATTTTTTATTGTTACATACGTTATCGCTCGGTACATTGCACCTGTATCTACATATATATATCCCATTTGTTCTGCAACTAATTTGGCGACAGTACTCTTCCCTGCAGCTGCGGGTCCATCTATAGCAATAGCAATTTTATTTTTCATTTTACATACCTCTTTCTTTACGTTTCATCTTTACTTGTTCTAAATAACAGTATTTAACAATTTTCTGTTGATCTTGTAACATGATATCAGAAAATTTAATGGATAATATCGATTTTGCCTCTTCCTCATGTACTCGTACAACACTTCCATTCACCTTTATATATTCTATACTTTCACCAAGTGGTAATACCACTAATAAATCTAAATAATCATCTTTTTCAAATGTTTGGTTTTTGTTAATAATGACAGATAAACCTCCACCGCTAATATCTCGAGTTAAGGTGGTAAAATCTTTAAATTTCTTCTGTGTACTTTTAATGGAAATATCCAATAGTGCATTAATTCGTACAAATTCTCTTCTTTGAATTTTTTTTACTTTATCTTTCATATAATATAATACCAAACAAGGTATATTATCCATTTTTTTACCTATCACTTTTGCTGGGAATATGTACACACTATTATCTCTTACACAACTAATTTCTAACATTGTATCTTTAGGTAACAGCGTAGTCTTTCCTGTGTATTCATTTGTAGGTAAATCAACAGTGATATTGTCACCAATTATTTCAATTATTTTACATTTGAAAGTAAAGACATCCAGTTCTTTATCTGTATCATTATCTTTTTTATACATTTTTAATTGTAAAAAAGCCCCATTTTTTAGCAATTTCATCCTCTTCCTGTTTTTAAAAATTCTCTGTTTTGTAAATGAAATTAGATTATTGTAATCCCATTACTATATTACCACAAAAAAAAGAGAGAAGGGACATTCTTTCCTTCTCCATTTAATATTTCGTTTCAGCTTGTTTTAATTTTTCGACTCTTTCTTCTCTCTCATTGATTGCATTAATAAATATCTTGTATGTGTCGTTATTTAATGTACCCAAAAAAACATGTGTGATTACTTCTTCGCCTAAATCGTTCTCAATAATAGCCATATGTTGATCTTCAATTTTCAACTTCGGATTTACTTTAGATTTTGCATCTTCCACTGAGATAATATCTGATGGTATCTTTCTTTCTTTATGGTTCTCATAATAATCTTTCCCTACAAAACCAAGGATACTTCCGTTATCTAATGCTACTTTCACTTGAATAGCATCAGGATAAATCCATACGTCATCTTGACTTGGAACAAAGTGATACACACCAACATTATCATATTGGTTACTCTCTATTAATGCTAAATCATCGAATGGAAAATTCGTTAAATATTTTTTTGCTTTGTTCATCCCTTCATGCAAACTGATTTCAGCATCTTTTACTTCTCGATTTAACATGATGGTGATTGGATAACCACCATTTTGAGAAATATCTCCATATCCTGACAAATCTTCTTTGCTAAATGAAAAACTATATGTCGGAATATTCGCACCATCACCTGTTTTAGTTATAGAAACTTCAGTATCTTTATCTAAATCCATTAAGTCTCTGAACTTCTTTTCTGCTTGTTCTTCTGTAACTTTTTTATCACCTAACATTTGAAATCCATCTTTTTTACTAGATGTTCCCATAAGACTCGCATTTAATTTTCCTTCAGAATAGCCTTCTACTGTTTTTTCAACTGTTTTAAAACCGTCAATAATCGTATTATCTGCTTGATCATCATTATTTATTAAGGCTAATTGAACATCCATCCATCTTAAATTGTCATTTAACACTAAATTTTGGACTTTACGTAATTCTGATTCAATTTGACTAGACATTTTGTATAATGATTCAAATGATTGTAATTCCTCATCTGTAAGTGGGCTTTTCTCCAAATCACGAATTGCTACTCTATAACTAAAATCACCCATCTCTGACAAAAATTCTTCTGTTTTATTAAAAGGAATTAAAGTCAATGGTAATTGGCCGACATCATTATGTGCTAAAGATGTGATCCGCCATATTTCTGCTAATTGTGGTGATATTTGTTCTTTACTATTCATTGCTAATGTAGAACCTATCTTATCATGTAATAAATCAATATAGTAAGTTAAATCGTGAAATGACCTCTGATAATCATTCTCTGCTTGTATCAAAATTGCATTTTTTTCTTGATGTTCTTGATACCCCCAAACACTTACACCTACTACTGATATGCTCAATAAACCTATTAATAACCAACGAAACATCTAATCACCTCCAAATTACATACAAAAAATATGTTTACCTATCTGTTTTATTTGTGGTCTAGACCAAATCCAACTTGATGTAGCAGTATTTGGATTAAAATAATAAATAGCTTCTCCTGTAGGATCCCAACCATTTATTGCATCAAGCACGGCTCTTCTAGCAGAATCATTTGGTGTTAACCATATTTGTCCGTCACTTACTGCAGTAAAGGCCCTTGGTTCAAAAATGACTCCAGACACGGTATTAGGAAAAGTCGGACTCTCTACCCTGTTTAAAATAACTGCTGCGACTGCTACTTGCCCTTCATAAGGTTCTCCACGCGCTTCTCCATGAACAGCATTGGCCATTAAAGTAATGTCATTTTGAGAGAATCCTTGTGGTACATTAACAGCCGTTGGTTCCATATCTTTTTCATTCGTTGTTGAATCTGTATTTTTATTTTGGTCTTGATTTGCTGAATTATTGTTATTATTTTCATTAGCTGATGTATTGTTTTGATTGTTCGGTTTTTTATTATTTTTTGACGGCTCTGTTTGTTTATTCTTATCTACTCCACCATAATGTGTAAAATCCTTCCCTTTTTCAATTTGTTCTATTACATAATTTTTATCATAATTACTTGCTTTTGTTAGTTTGGCTTTTGTTTCTTCTCCTGCTAATCCATCAATATCTAATCCAAATTCATATTGAAAATTTCTCAAAGCCCAGTATGTTCCCCACCCAAAGACTCCATCAATATTTCCATTATAAAAACCTAAATATTGAAGCCTCGCTTGTAATTCAATTACATCATTTCCTGTTGCACCATGCTGAATTACCTGGCTAGTAAATCCTTTTACTTCAGATGGTTGCACATATACAAGAAACAATGGTAAACAAGTTACTAATATTATCATTAGTTTAAGCTGTTTCATCTTAAATGCCTCCTAATATTTGTTCATTACATTATGTCCATACTTCTATCTGGGTTTATGGGATAATTACATTAATTTACTAAGTAGCATTTATTATTTCTCATCAAAATATGCATGAATTATAAAATTAACCATAAAAAGAAAGTATTCACCTCAATTGAAGCAAATACTTTCTTTCTTAAGAATATGATTTCATTCATGTAGAATACACCTGTTTTATACTCTTTTTCTCATTCTACGTATTATGATGCTTGATTATTAGACAAATCATGATTATATCGTATATAATTTTGTATACTCATTTGCCTTTTTTACTTTTCTTAACCCATATAACCATAAAATAGTCATAAACGGGATTAGCCAATAAACCCATGAACGTGTTACTGTTACTAGAATAAAATCATACGTTCCATGTAAAAAAACTGGTATGATTAAAGCAATAAATAGATGGTATCCTGACTTTTTGCTCTTGAATTTAGCGCGCCCCATGTAGTATCCCATTATCACTCCAAATATAGCATGTGAGGAAACAGGAAACAACGCTCTAGTTATCGCGTATTCAATTCCATGTGCAAATAGATACAATAAATTCTCAACTGTCGCAAATCCTAAGCTAATGGACACACCATAGACAATACCATCATATACATTAGAAAACTTTGAATATTTATATGTGGTAAATAGAAAAATAAACCATTTGAAAAATTCTTCAAAAGTACCATAAATGATATAGCTTTTTAAAAAATCGGATTGTAAGATATTTTCTTCTGTAAAGGCAAATTGAATAAACATAATTGGAAAAACTAAGAGTGCACCATAAATAAAAGTTCTAAAAATTGCAAATATCGGTTCTAATTCATATTCATCACGCAAATAGAAAAATGAGAGTAAAGCAAAGGCAGGTGCTAAACCTGCTGATATTAATGTAATCAACTACGCACCTACTTTCAAATCAATAAATAAAAAGGGGTATTAGATGAAAAAATTATTAATTATACATACAGGTGGAACGATTTCAATGGAACAGAGCCAAACTGGTATTCAAATATCCTCTGAACATCCCTTAACTACAATGAGAGATGATTTTGAAATACCTATGGAAGAAGTAGAACTGTTCTCTTTACCTTCACCGCATATTACACCACTTCATATGGTGAAACTTGCAAACTATGTACAGAGTAGATTACATGATTCTCATGCAATTGAAGGTATTGTCATTACACACGGAACAGATACGCTAGAAGAAACAGCATATTTTTTAGAGTTAACAATCAAAAGTCATATTCCTATCGTTATGACAGGAGCAATGCGACCAAGTAATGAAATTGGAACAGATGCACTTTACAATTTTTATTCAGCGATACGTGTTGCACTAACTAAGGAAGCGAGTCATTATGGAGTCTTAGTCGTAATGAATGATGAAATTCATTCTGCAAGATATGTAACCAAAACTTCTACAAGTAATGTGGCAACATTCAAAAGTCCTCCATTCGGCCCGATAGGACTCATTCATCATAAAAAAGTTGTTTTTTATCATAAAAATATGTATTCAGACAATAAATTGCCGATTGATACCATTTCAAAATCTGTCTACATGTTTAAAGCATTTTCAGGAATGCCAATTGAAATGTTTGAATCTATTGATACAAATAAAGTAAACGGTGTTGTTATAGAAGCGCTTGGTCAAGGGAATCTCCCACCAACAATACTACCTATTTTGAGTAAACTTATCGAGAAAGGCTTAGTAATTGTTATTGTTTCACGTTGTTACAATGGTATGGTACAGCCAGTATATGGCTATGACGGTGGTGGGAAATCCTTAGAGTCAATTGGTGTTATTTTTGCAAACCAAATTAATGGACCGAAAGCAAGACTGAAATTACTATTGTTATTAGAGAACCATTCAACAAAAAAAGAAATTATAGACTCGTTTACTGATTAATTTGATTACGTTTATTTTTTATCGAAGATGCGATGAGACCTCCATGGAATCTTCCATTTTCGATAAAAATTTCATTATTATCATATCCCGCAGCAATCACACCAGCAATATAAATATTATTTACATTTGTTTCCATTGTTTCGTGATCAAAATTAGGTCTACCTGTTGTGATATCAACAGTAATCCCAATATCTTTTAAAAAGTTTTGATCTGGTTGATAACCTGTCATTGCAAAAACAAAATCATTCTCTATTTTCTTTCTGACACCATTTACACTATATTCAACATACTGCTCACTTATTTCATCTACATGTGCATTAAATTCTAGAGTAATTTTATTGTGGTTAACTAAAGAAATAAATTCAGGGATAATCCATGGTTTTACACTTTTGGAATATTCACTTCCTCTATACAGTACAGTCACCTCTGCTCCTGCTCTCTCGAGTTCTATCGCAGCATCTACAGCAGAATTTTTCCCACCAATTATTGCAACTTTTTTTTTGTAATATGGATGGGCTTCTTTGAAGTAATGAGAAACTTTCGGCAATTCTTCCCCTTTTACATGCATATAATTAGGCTGATCATAATAACCAGTTGCAATAACCACATGTGTAGCTAGATAGCTCTTCTGTTCATTTCGATTTGTAACAGTTTCTATGCGGAATATATCGTCATGTTTCTTTACATTTTCAACTTTTTCAAAATTATTGATTCTTAATTGTTTGCGTTTTGCTACAGTTCTGTAATAAGATAATGCTTGAATTCTGACTGGTTTAGGCTTTTCTGTCACAAATGCTACATCTCCTATCTCTAATTTCTCACTAGAACTGAAAAATGTTTGGTGAGTTGGATAGCGATAGATGGAATCTACAATATTACCTTTTTCTATAATTAATGGATTAACACCAATATTTTGTAATTCGATAGCCGCTGACATCCCACAAGGACCAGCACCAATGATAATAACTTGTTCTTGTTGCACTATAGACACTCCTTTTTTTAAATCCAACCTCGATAACGAATAGCTTCTGCTTGATTTTTTAAACCAATCATATAACTTGATGTATACATATTGACTTTAAATTTAACAGAGGTTCTTTTTGCTAATTGTAATGCATTTTGAATAATTTCATTAAATAATGTTTCTATTTCTTTTTCTGAAAATCTTTTTCCTTGTTTATATTCCAACCACTCTAAATATGCATAAACAATTCCACCATTTGTTGTTAACACTTCTGGAATCATAATGACATCTTTTTCGTGTAATAATTGAATTGCGTCCTTCGTTAATGTATGATTCACTGTTTCTAAGATAAATCTCGTATGTAACTTCTGGGCCAAGTCTATATCTACTTGTTCATTCTTTGTTGTTAACACGACAAAATCATTAGGGATGAACCAAAATTCTTCTAATGATATGCTTTTATCTTTATCATAATTGAATATTCCAAAATTATCTTTATGTTTAAATAAGTCTGGTATATTAATGCCTTCTTCATCATATATTGCTTTTTGTGGATCTGAAATACCAATTACTTTTACTCCAATTTGATAGAGTTTATTAGCTATATAACTTGCTATAGCACCACTTCCGTGAATGATTACTTTTGTCTCTTTCACATTTAAATGATATTCATCAATCATTGCACAAAGTGTATGAAAAATACCTTGTTCAATTGCTGATTCTTTATATTTTAATCCACCTAATATATACGGTTTACCAGATATAAAATTAGGATCCACCTCACAATGCAAGCGACTATATTCGTCCATCATCCATGCAATGATTTGAGCATCTAATGAAGCATCAGATGAAGGAATATCAATATGTGGTCCGATGTTGTGATGAATTGCTCGTATGTATCCTCTGCTCAATCGCTCTAATTCTCGATAAGAGAGTTTTCTAGGATCACAAATAATTCCACCACTACTCCCACCTATCGGCAATTGCAAATTACTCGCTTTTACACTTCTTAAAATAGATAATGCTGCAATTTCTTCTTCTGTTAAATCTGGCCTAAAATGAACATTCCCTTGTGTAATACCAAAAACATCATGATGTTGTGAGCGATACGCAGTAAAAATCTGTACAGTGTCATCATCCATTTTCACTGGGATACGGACTTTTAATACTTTTAATGGTTCTTTTAACAATTCATACATGTCTTTAGGATATCCTAATTGTGTTAAAACATCTTTCATCATCATTTGTAAGTGCTCAAAATTACTATTCAATCGTCACACTCCTAAACCTAACTTTCTTGAGTCATCCGTACAATTACTTTGCTATCTCCATCAATTATTCATCAAATAGACGAATACACATACAAGACAAACTACCTTTATTATACTACTAATCAAATAGAATGTGAAATGATGGAACGGGTAAAACAAATCTAAAATACAATTTTTCATTCTTTATTCATGGGACAATCACCTATTCACATATATTGCAATAGTATGTCATCATGAAAGGAGTTTGATTATTTTGGAACAAACTAGTATTAAATACTATCACCCATATGTAAGTCCATTTGATCCATGTCCACCTAAACGAATCAAATATTATTCCACACCACCAAATTTATATATTCGCTTTCAGCCAATGAACACTGCTCAATTTCCAATTGAAGAAGCCCTTTATCGAGGAACATTATGGAAATGCCTGTATGATCCATATCCACCTAAGAGAGAGGAGGGTTAGAATGGAGTTACCAGAAAGTTATTATCAATTATTAGAAAAAATTCAACAAGTCGATTTTGTTTTAGTTGACCTAACATTATATCTCGATACGCATCCTGATGATTTAGAAGCAGTTAAGCAATTTAATCAACTCGCATATGAGAGTAAACAATTGAAAGCGCAATTTGAAAGTCAATTTGGACCTTTGTTACAGTTTGGAGGGAGCTTTTCAAGTTATCCATGGAATTGGAAAGATGCTCCATGGCCATGGCAAGTATAAAGGGAGGATGCACACATGTGGCTATATGAGAAGAAATTACAATATCCCGTGAAAGTGAGTCAATGTAATCCGCGTCTAGCAAAATATCTAATTGAACAATACGGTGGAGCGGATGGAGAACTCTCTGCTGCACTACGGTATTTAAATCAACGCTATACGATACCCGATAAAGTAGTCGGCCTTTTAAATGATATTGGTACAGAAGAATTTGCTCATCTCGAAATGATTGCAACAATGATATATAAATTAACCAAAGATGCAACACCAGAACAATTACAACAAGCTGGCCTTGGTGATTATTATGTCAATCATGATCAAGCATTGTATTATCAAAATGCTGCTGGCTCTCCGTGGACAGCAACCTATATTCAAGCCAAGGGCGATCCAATCGCAGATCTGTATGAAGATATCGCAGCAGAAGAAAAAGCTCGAGCAACCTATCAATGGATTATCGATTTATCTGATGATCCATTCTTGAATGAATCTTTAAAGTTTCTTAGAGAAAGAGAGATTGTTCATGCTCAACGTTTCCATGAAGCAGTAGAAATATTAAAAGAAGAACGAGACAGGAAGAAAGTATTTTAAATTCATAAAAACACAGGATCGTAAGCAAATTACCATACACCTAAAAATATTGTCACAAATAGACATCTAATTCTTGCAAGTAATGTTTGAATAGATGTCTATATATAATTCGACCTATTGCATCTGAAATGCCACAACAATTAATGTAATAATTAACATAATAAACGAAAATAATAAAATACTAACAAGTTGTATTTTTTTTCTTTGTTTGCGTTGTACTTTTTTATGCACGGACGATCGTGGAGGTAATTGTAACATATCCTCTGATTGTGAATTTTTCTTTTTGACTAAATCACGGAGAATGGATGCTTGATCATTGATTTGTTGTTTCACCATGTATTCCCCCTACTTAATATATTATATCGATTGCAACAATTTGTCAGCTAACATCTGTTCCCATGTTCGTCTATACTCGTTTGTCTTAATCTTATCTGGCTTCCAAAAATCCCAATTAAATCCACATTGATCACAACACATACTTTCTAACTTTTGTATTTCTTCTTGAAAAGGATCAAACAACTTTTCTCTTCTACAGTCTGATGTATCAATCCAGTCGAGCATCTCGCTTAACTTCTTCATTTTATAATCTCTACGACTCGAGATTATCTTTTCAATATAATTTATAAAATCACTTGTATTATTATTATTCAATTTAATTGTTTCCTTTTCAATCAAATGAAACTGTTCTAAATGATATCTTAAAAATCGCCATTGTGATTCATTATTATCAGAAGTTTGTAGAAATATATCCTCTAACAAAGAGACATGTAACATATTTTCACGTCTTGCCCTCTCTAATACTACACGAACATGAGTCACATCTGGTAACTCTGATTGGATAAGATGATAAGGTATTCTTTTATCAGAGTCATGAAACAATGTTACACTAACACTAGATTTCCCGTCTCGCCCACAACGTCCAACTTCTTGGATAAAAGATTCTAATTGACTTGGTATATGATAATGAATAACTAAACGTACGTCTGGTTTATTAATACCCATTCCGAACGCACTTGTACAACATACAATGTCTAATTGATTTGCCATAAATTGTTGTTGAATAACAATGCGATCAGTGGTATCTAAACCACCATGATAAAATGCGATACGCAATGAAGGTAATTCCGACTTGAGATAAGAAGAAATTCTTTCTGTTTCTAATCTACTCGAGAAATAAATCATAGTTGGCACAGGATATTGTTTAAGTAATTCAACAATATCCTGTTTTTTTTGGTCTGGATGCGTTGTTTTTCTCACGATATAACTTATATTGGCTTTATCAATTGGATAGATAAATAACTGATACTTTTTCAATCTTAATATGTTGATAATATCTGTTCGCACTTCTTCCGTTGCAGTAGCAGATAAAGCTAAAATAGGTGGGTTATTTAACAATCTGTGAATTTCTGTTAGACGTAAATAATCAGGTCTAAAATCATACCCCCACTGTGACAAACAATGTGCTTCGTCAATGACAAATAAGCCAATCTGTATTGTTTGTAACTTTTTTATCACATGTGAATTTTGCAACATTTCTGGTGAGCAAAAGACTATTCTAAACTTAGACAAGTTATTTAAAATGTATTTTTTTTCATTATAAGATATAAAACTGTTCATTGCAGCAACATCTTTCATACCAAATGCTTTTAATTCTTTAACTTGGTCTGTCATTAACGATAAAAGCGGTGAGACAACGATAACTAATTGATTTAATATCATTGCAGGTAACTGATAACAGATGGATTTACCTGATCCAGTTGGTAAAACCGCTAGAGTATGTTGTTGTTGTAAAACAGATTCGATAATTTCTTTTTGACCTTCACGAAATGAGTCATAGCCAAAATATTTTTTTAAATATTTTTCTAGATTATTCTCTAGCATTTTTATTCCTCATTTCTATTTCGGTATGTAATCGCAATAGCTAGCTTAATTTGAAAATATGTAACAGAATCAGGTAATTTAGATTTTAATTCTTTTAATTTTGTAGTATGAAGTTCATCTAATACATACCTAATCTTTTCGTAGACTTCAACAGACATATAATGATAAATATTGACTGGAAATTGGTATGCTATTTCTACAATATGATCATATATCGTATTCTCTTTTAATAATCTAATTTGAGAGATTTCTTTCACAGTATGACTTTTTAATAGAAGCTCATACGTCCTTTTTGCTGAATCCGTTAATAATTCTACATTTTTAGTTCCAATTAAATTCGGTAAAAATAAGAATGCACTTCTGTTTTGTTCTATTTCAGATAACTGATAATGTATTAGATTCATTAGTTCACAATATACATCTTCTATACTCATCTTATAAGTTTCCGCCAATTGTTGCATACTATGACCTATTTCATTATTAGATGTTAAGTACATCACAAACATCTCTTTGACTCTATCATCACCATTATAGCTATCTAAAAGTGTATGTAAATCTTTATATACAGAAGAACAAATAACTTCTGGATTATTTAACTTTGTTTGCAGTACTTTTTTCACAATCTTTTGTACTTGGTAATCCTCGATCACTGGAATAAAACGATTATTACCATTTGCAAGATTGGTTGTTGTTTGAATGAGTAAGATTATTGATTGTAAATATGCCCTGTCTATTTTGTTGTAGTTTAAACCATTAAAATACAATGGTCGCTTATTATTATTTAAGTACGTTTCACCATATGTTGTTATTATCACAAAATCATTATTTACATGTTTAATCAATTGATTATTAAGTAATTGAGTAACAAAATTATTAAAAGTATTTTTTTCTAATTGCGGATAAATCCCAAAAAAATTAGTTAGTTGGAAAAGATAGGCATCCTGAATTGTTTGAGTAGATTTTTTACCTTTTAACAAATAATAAATATTATTAATGGATCTTTCTGATTTTATATATTTAATGCAAACTAGTAAGATATAATGAAACATCGTATTTTCTCCAATCTTATTCCATTTTACCAAGCATATATAGAAAGATAAAGTAACAATTATTAAGTAGAATTGTGTAGAGGTTCAGTCTGTGACAAAGTAAAGGATTTTATGAGGAAGATGTGCTAAGCTAGTTGTTAGGAAGGTGATTGACGGTATGTATTTTTCATGTGTAGATAAAGAAACTTGCATTGCATGTGGAGTTTGCGGGGCAACTGCACCAAATGTGTTTGATTATGATGATGAGGGATTGGCATATTGTAAATATGGAAACAACCAGATGTTGGAACAAATACCTTTAGCGGAAGTAGAGGATGTTATGGAAGCAGAAATGTCTTGTCCAACTGAATCCATCAAAGTGAGACAATTTAGTAAATAATCGAAGTAGCTAATGATGACCTACTTCGATTATTATACTACAAATAAATAGATATTTGAATACTTTCACTGCGCAAATTGTGGATTTATATAGTCAGGTACTTCAATAGGTTCCGATAAATTATAGTCAGTTGCGTTATCAAAATTAACATAAAAACGAACAGCATTAAATCCAAATTCTTTTGCAGTTGCTAATATGGACTCTAGAAAAATAGTTTGATCAGTAGGTATGAGTAACTCACTTGATTCAACTCGAACTTCTAATATCCCATCAATACTCGAAGTGTTTATTTTCGTATCACTAGGAATGGTCTTGTGAATATGATACGCTTCTTCATCCTTTTTCATTTCTTCTAATGCCTGCTCTATTGTTTCTACATCGCTATTATAAACAGGAATGAGCCATTTTTCCTCACTATTTTGATATTGATATACTTTGTAAAATTTATTTTGAATGTAATCAGAAGCAAAATTGGTCTGTTCAAGTACAAATGAATGGGTTCCGGATACTTCGATTTGCTCAACCCCATTTGTAGTGAAAATAGTATCTAACATTTGTCGGAACAAATGATAATTTGTACTACTATTTTGGACAGAATACGTGTCGTTCAATAGGATGGAAGCAGAATTATCATGAATATCAAATTCAAGTTCTTCAAAATGTAATGTTTGAAATCCATTTTGATTCATATCTACATATTGGGCTATATTTTCATATAATGTATTCATACCTGGAAGAGAATCACTTGGAACTAATAATGTGATTGGTACAACGTATTGTGCACCATCTGAAACGACTGCTAATGTTATATTATCTTCGTTATTATCATACCCAATATAGGACTCTTGTATTGTTCGCTTGCCTTTTAAATCCCCTAATTCATTTTGCGTTGCACCTTCCATAACATCTTGTTGCATTTCGCTTTCTTCCACTGCGGAATATATACTAAATTCGTCATTTGCACTGTTCTCTACTGCTATATCATTCGAAGATTCATTCCATGATATGTGTTCCATGTTTTGAATAATAATAACTAATAAAACAATACTACATATTGTCGCTAGTGTTGGAACAAGCCACTTGCTTCTATCTATTTGAACTTTTTTTTCTTCCATTTGAATGTATATGCTACGATACACGTCCTCTTTTGAACGATGATCTGAAATATCTGGTAACTTTTTTATCCACTTCTCAAAATTTTCATTATGCTTGTTTGTCAAAATCTTCACCTTCTTTGTCATATGTACTGTTATAGTATTTTTTTAATATTTTTAAGGCGCGATGTTGAGTTGTTTTGACTTTACTTATGGAAAAACCAAGAATTTTTGCGGTCTCATCAATAGAAAAATCATATAAAAAACGTAATAAAATGACTTGTTTTTGATCATTTGTACATACATTTAAAGATTGATAAAGTTGTGCAGCTTCTTCATTCTTAATTGCCACTTCCTCTGGTATTGGTTCAGTAGATTTTATATTCGATTCATGTTCATTCCAATTAAAAAATTCTAACACTCTGTCTCTTTTTCGCTTCATTTTCCGAAAATGATCTAATGTCACATGTCTTGCAATTGAGAATAACCATGTTTTTTCAGAACTATCGCCTTTAAAAGTATGGTACGATTTTAATACTCGGATATATACTTCCTGGATAATATCTTCTGTTTGTTCTCTATTTTTCACTAAATAAAATACATACTTATACATATCTTGATGATAACGCTCATAAAGATCATCGAAAATCTGTTTCAATCAGATGACCTCCTTTATAGAATATTTGTCGAAACAAACACAAAAAAAGTTACAAAAAAAACCACATTCCAATTTGATGTGGTTTCATTGTAGTTTATTATTTGTTCTTTTTAAAGCTTTTTTTAAAATCGGATATAATATAGATACAAAAATAACGTTACCAATTGCATGATATGTATCAAATGGTAAACTGGATAACAAAAACGGGATAAACTTATCTGTATATACAAACATGCTACTATTTAGAATAAGCCCATAATAATATGCAGCAAAAAAACTAAAAATAATTAAGATTTTTTTCTCCTTTTTCCACTGAAAACGTCCAATAATACCTGCAAATAATCCAATACTTCCCCACGCTATCATTTGCCATATTGTCCAAATTCCCATGCCTAATGATAAATTAGTTAAGTAAACAGTCGCGACACCAATTATGATTCCTGCGCTCGGTCCTAATAAATAGCCAGAAATAATAATGATAGCAGTAACTGGTTGAACACTAGGAATATATTGCATAGCTAATCGTCCTACAACTGCTATTGTTATGAGCATTGCAAGTAGTGTTAAACGATAGACACGTTGATTCACTCTTGCATTTCCCCAAGATCAAAGTGGATTACATCATTATCTTTTACTTCATATTCATTTGCACCCACCATTGCCATCTCACCATTTATCTCATATAACCAAAACTTATTCTCTTCTATATTTTGCTCATGTCCATTTATACTAGTGATTAGTCCATCTTCTTCGATGATTTCTGTATTATTCTCTAGTAGTGTTAATAATTTCATTGGTGGTTCAAACGAAACATCTAATTCCTCAATAACTTCGGAATTATTGTCAAGCGACAAAATAATAGTAGCATGGTAATTCTCTTCTTTAGATTCGCTAGGCGAACATGCCATTAAAGATACAACTAACAAACAACTTATCAATAGTAAAATTTTTTTTAATTTCATTAAAATTTCCTCCTTTAAATTAGGAGGATTGCACATCGGTATTAACCTGTCTAAAGAATAAAAAGATAATACGTCGAATGCTCAATCCTCGAAGCATTATATTCTCATATCATGGCAGGTCTCCTGACTTATGTTTCTTCCTACTCCGCACCTTCTCATACATCACGTACAATGGTATTTGCGTTTCGTCAACAATTACAGTTGCGAGGACAGTTCTGGACTTCCACCAGATTCCCTATTAAGTAATTACACGCCATCATATATCGAAGTTTACATCACACTTTATTGTACATCAAATTTGTATCCGACACCCCAAACTGTCACAATCATCTTTGCTGCTTCTTCGGATACTTTACTTAATTTCTCTCTTAGTCTTTTTACATGTGTATCTACTGTTCTTAAATCACCAAAAAACTCATACTTCCAAACTTCTTTCAATAATTCCTCGCGATCAAACACTTTATCTGGTGCTTTAGCAAGGAAAAGTAATAGTTCATATTCTTTAGGTGTTAAGCTTACTTCCTTTTTATTAGCTAATACTCTGTGGGCATCATTATCGATGATCAAATGCGGAAATTCAATTAAATCTTTTGATCGGTTTAATTGCGTACTTACTTGCACATTTCCAGATCTACGTAACAACGCTTTTACTCTAAGTACAACTTCTCTTGGACTAAATGGTTTGACAATATAATCATCTGTACCAGCTTCAAAGCCATGAATCCGACTAATTTCTTCCCCCTTTGCTGTCAACATCATAATAGGTGTAGATTTCTTTTCTCTTATTTCTTTACATACTTCTAAACCATCTTTACCAGGCATCATGACGTCCAATAGAATGATTTCATAATCTTCTGTTAATGCTTTTTCTAAACCTTCTTCTCCATCACTTGCTTCGTCTACTATGTAGTCTTCTCTCTCTAAATACATTTTAAGTAATCTTCGAATTCGTTCTTCATCATCTACTACTAATATTTTGCGATTATCCATTTAATAATTTACCCCCTATCCCATTTCTAGTATATACGGAAAAAGTACAAGCGACAATAATCTCCTGTACTTTTCTCCTTATTATGCATAGGAATGTAATCCAGCCAAAACAAGGTTAACTACAATCAAGTTAAACATAATAATAGCGAAGCCAATTACTGCTAACCAGGCGGAACGTTCACCGTGCCAACCTCTTGTTAAACGTAAATGCAAAAAGATCGCATAAAAGAACCATGTGATTAAAGCCCATACTTCTTTTGGATCCCAACCCCAATATCGATCCCATGCTTCTTGAGCCCATATCGCTGCAAAAATTAAACCACCTAATGTAAAGACTGGAAAACCAATTGCTACAGCGCGGTAGCATACTTCATCTAACAATTCTGGATTTGCTTTTTTGAGTACTGGTTGGATGGCTGCCGCAATTCGCTTACGTAGAATCAATCTTACACCAATATAAAGTATGAAACCAACAATCAATGACAATACAAGTGTATTTAATTTTCTTGGGGCTTCCGCACCATGCATCCATTCAGGTGTTGAAATAATCATATCCATTCGGTCAGAAGTTAGTAACTCTCCACCTTTGGGACCAAATACTGCAGGTAAATGATATTCTAATTGTCTCGTTTCACCATCTACTTGATATTCAAAAGTAGCCGAATAATCATTCATAGAGAAAATGGTTGTAATAATTACAAAACCGAGTGTAGCAAAAATA